>JAAZPT010000052.1 GCA_012797085.1 Christensenellaceae bacterium
AACGGAGTTATCAAAATTAACCGGAGCAACTGCCATACAAGTTGATATTTCAAACTCAGCTTTAGTAAATGAAGCTGTTAATAAAATATTATTAGATTTTAAACATATAGATGTATTAATCAATAATGCTGGTATAGCTCAATATAAGCTATTTACCGATATTAGCGATAGCGATTGGAATGATGTTTTTAACAACAACATTACAGGTGCTTTTTATGTTACCCGTGCGGTTGTACCCGGTATGATTTCAAATAAAAAGGGTAAAATAATTAATGTATCAAGTATGTGGGGTATAACTGGCGGTGCCATGGAAGTTCATTATAGTGCGAGCAAGGCGGCAATAATTGGTTTTAGCAAAGCATTAGCTAAAGAACTTGCACCAAGTGGTATAAATGTTAATTGTATTGCTCCCGGTGTTATTGATACAGATATGAACTCAGATTTATCCAATGAAGATAAATCAAACTTATGTAATCAAATACCATCTATGCGCTTGGGTAACCCGGATGAAGTGGCCGATTTAATGTTGTTTTTAGCAAGTGAAAGGTCAAAATATATTACTGGGCAAGTAATAAGTATAGATGGCGGTTATTGTATTTAAATATAAGGATGTGTTAATTTGAATATTGATGTTGGTTTAGAGAGGATAGACAAGTTTAAAGTTACTGAAGAACTTGTCAATACTCAATTTTTGAGTTCAAATTTTAAGCAATTAGCTAGCCCGACTTTAATTGGTAAAATTCAAAATATTACACGGGCATTAATTGAAGACAATGTAGAAAAAGGTTGGAGTTCGGTTTCTACAATGATATCATTAAGGCAGTTTATACCTGCTTTAATTGGTGATGAAGTTAAAATAAAATGTAAGATTTTCAGGGTTTCCGGCAGAAGAATATTTTTAAATATTACTGTTTCAAATGCCTTGGAAATCATTGCTGAATCAAGAGAAGAGCGCCTTATAGTAAATATTGAATCATACAATAGTCACTTAATAAATAATTAATAAAGGGGGTATTATATGGCATTGTTTGAGCGTATGCTCTCAACACAATCCGTAATGCTCATTTATATTATTATTGGTGTTGTATTACAAAAAACAAATATTATTAACAAAGACAACAGGAACGTCTTTAGAAAGCTCGTTCTTTATGTTGTGTTACCATCAATGATATTATCATCATATCTTAATGGTTACACATATGAACAAATAAAGAGCGGATTTTGGGTTATAATATTTGGTGCAATTTCTTGTTTAATAGGATTATTGGTCTCCAAGCTATTATGGAAAAACTATGAAAAAAATATTAGAGGAATGCTTAATTTTGGTACCATGTTTTCAAACTCGGGCTCAATGGGGTTTGTAGTAATAAGTATGGTATTTGGTGAGTTAGGCGTTTTTTATTCTTCACTTTATTTAATATCTACAATGCCACTTATGTGGACTTTGGGTATAATGCAATTTAATGAAACAACAAAAACAAAACTCACATTTAAAAAATTAGTTTCAAATCCCAATATAATTGTTATTGTTATTGGCCTTTTATTAGTTTTATTCCGAGTCAAAGTTCCTTCCACTATAGTTAATATTGTAAATGGAATTGGCGGTATGACGGCTCCTTTAACAATGTTTTTGATAGGTGCAGCATTAGGGGAGTGCAATTTTAAAGATATGTTTAAGCCTATAGTATTAAAATTATCGTTTGTTAGGCTTATTTTAATGCCCTTATTGCTTTGGATTATATATATAATATTCTTTAGAGGAACAATTGCAATACAAGTTGCGGTAGTTTTGTGCGCCATGCCAATAGCTAATACAACTGTTGTTTTGGCAGAAGAGCATGGTCAAGATTATCGTTTTGCTTCAATTAGTATAGTTGCTTCAACTTTGCTTTCTATTATTACGGTACCACTGATAACGTTATTATTTTAAAAAAGGGCTTACTTTTAACAGTAAGCCCTTTTTTTATTAATGTTCAATTATTAACTCATTTAATGTTCTTTTGGGAACATAATGTATACCGTTGTCATCTCTATAATAAGTAGTATCTTTGTTTTCTTCTTTATCTACTAATTTTATTGTTTCTATTGGTTTGCCTAATGCTATTACAAGTTGAGGAATTAAATTTTCGTTAAATTTTAACAGCTCAATTAATTTTTGCTTTTCAAAACTTCTAATCATGCAACCGCCTAATCCTTGGTCTGCAGAAGATAATAAAATAGATTGCGAAACAATTCCTACATCTATTAAAAATCTGTCAACATTATTGGAAATAGTTATGTCATGACACACTACAATAAAAGCAGTTGGCTCCTCATTAAGTTTTGGTAAGGTTAAATTGCTGAGGCTGCCGGCCCATCTTGTTAGTTTTTGAATTTCTGCAACTTCTATTTCATCAGTTGCTATATAAAATTTCAAGGGTTGAATGTTTGAGCTGCTTGCTGAAAATCTTGCACAGTTTATCATATTTATACATTCTTCAATGCTAACTTTATATGTTTTATCAAAACCACGATAACTTCTATTTTTTAGAATTAAATCAATAAATTTATTATGCATATATACTTCCCCTAAGCCATTCTTTCTGAAAGTTTCTCTCCGCCAATTACATGGAAATGTAAATGGAAAACAGATTGGCAGGCATCTTTACCACAATTTGTAACTATTCTAAAGCCGGTTTTATCAATACCTAGTTGTTTTGCTACTATGGTACAAGTATTAATACAGGCACTAACAGTATCAATACTATCCTCACAAGCCTCAACGATATTATTATGATGTCTTTTTCCAACAACTAAAACATGTTGTTTAGCTTGAGGATTTAAATCATAAAAAGCATAAGTTTTTTCGTCTTCATAAACTTTTGTGCTGGGAATTTCACCAGCAATTATTTTACAAAAAATACAATTATCCATAATCAAACCTCCTATAATTTTTCTCCATATAATAATTCATTTTTATGCCCAATTATTTTAGCCTTAACTAATTCACCACTTATAAAATCACCAATTAATTCCACGCTCATATATTGTGGAGTAAAACCTTTCCATCTATCTTTTGAGGTTTTTTCTTCAATTAACACTTCAACTGTTTTATTGTTCATGTTTTTATATATTATATCCATTTGAGTATTGCTTTGCTTAATAAGCTTAGATACTCTTTCTTTTTTTAACGATTGATTTATTTGATTTTCCATTAAAGCAGCATCAGTATTTTCTCTTGGTGAATAGGGGAAAACATGTACCTTCATAAAGTCTATTTTTTTAACAAAATCTAAAGTTTCATTAAAATCTTCCTCCGTTTCACTTGGAAATCCCACGATTATATCTGTAGTAAAAGAACAATCGGTAAAACTTTCTTTAAGCATTTTAATAGCATTACTATACATTTCAGTATTATAACGTCTTCTCATTAAAGATAATATTCTATCACTACCGGATTGAAGTGCCAAATGAAAATGTGGGCAAAGTTTATCTAAAGCTTTTAATCTCTTTATATTTCTTTCGTTTACAAAACCCGGCTCAAGAGAGCTTAATCTAAGCCTACAAAGCCCTTTAATACTATTTAAAACTTCAATGGCATCTAAAAGATTCTTTTTATCCTCAAAGTCCTTACCATAACAAAATAAATTAATACCGGTTACAGTAATATCTTTATAACCCGCTTCAACTAAAGATTCAGCTTCTTTTTTTATTTCATCTAATTTTTTAGATCTTATTGGTCCTCTTACTGTAGGTATTATACAATAACTACAATTGTTTTCACAACCTTCTTGAATTTTTAAAATTGCTCTTGTATGGTTATTATGTTTTTTAATGTTTAAGTTTTCAAAACCAACAAATTCCAATGGGGAAACGGCAACAATTTGTCGATTTTCATTTATTGCCCTATTAAACAAATTTACTATTTGAGATCTATTATGCGTTCCTAAAATTAGCCTGGCACCAGTCGAAAGCAGATTAGAACCTTTGTTTTGGGCCATACAGCCGGCAATGATCAACTCACAATTAGGCGATAGTTTTTTTTGTCTATTTGCCATTTGCAAACTTTTTTTATCGGCAGTAGAAGTAACTGTACAGGTATTTACCACATATACATCAGCATCTTTCGGGTTATTTGTATAAGTATAGCCATTATCTAAAAACTGTTCTAACATTGCTTGTGTATCATATTGATTTACCTTACAACCAAGGGTATGAAAATATACTTTTTTCAAAATCACACCTCTTTATAAGTCGTTTAATAGTGTTAAAACCCCAAATGCAGCACATAAACCGGCGTTTTCGGTTCTTAAAATTCGTTTTCCCAAACTAACAGTTTTAGCTCCTAATGAGGTTAAAAAATCTATTTCAGTTTTATCTATTCCGCCTTCAGGTCCTATAAATATTGCTATATTTTTGGGAGGAGGGGAGATTGTTCTCATTAAATCATAAATACTAATATTTCTTTCTTCTTCCCATGGTACTAATATCAAGTCATATTCCTTTAAGTCAGCTATATCATTTAATTGTTTAAAGTCTTTAACCTTTGGTATTTGTGACCTGCCGGATTGTTTGGCTGCTTCAATAGCCACTTTATTAAGTTTGGCATTTTTTTTGTCAATGTTTGATGGTTTCACATCGCATCTACTCATAAATATTGGCTCAAAACTACTAACACCAATTTCTGTACATTTTTGAACTATAGTACTAAGTTTATCACCCTTTGGTATACCTTGAAACAATGTAATTTTAGTTTGTGGCTCTGTTGGTTCCAGTTTTTCTAACACAAGAAGTTCTAATAGACCATTAGTAATATTTTTAATTTTACAACTATATATATTGCTGCCGTCTAACACTTCTACAGTATCGCCAATTTTTAGTCTTAAAACCTTTATGGCGTGGTAACTTTCTTCTTTATTTAATAATACCAACTCATTTAAGTTTATGTTGTTTTCATAATAAAATCTATACATTTTTCTAACTTTCTTGTTTGAATACTAATGCAACCCATTCCTTATCACTTAATGTATCTAAAAGGGTAAAACTTAGTTTTTCTGCTTCTTTCAAAACGTCATTTTTTCGATCTTTAAGGATACCGGATACTATAAATAGGCCATTTTTATTTATTGAATTTTTAACTGATGGCATAAGCATTATAACGGCATCTGCAATGATATTTGCAACAGCAATATCGCAATTTATGCTTTCAGATTTAAGCAAGTCGCTTTGAACAACTTTAATATATTCATTTAAACCATTTTTATCAACATTTTCCTTTGCAATTCTTACAGCATCAGCATTTATATCTAAAGCCAAGATTTTTTTTGCACCAAGCAAAGCGCAGCAAATTGCAAGTATTCCACTGCCGGTACCTATATCCATTATAGCCTTGTCTGAGCTAACATATTTTTCCAATAGTTCAAGACACATATGGGTTGTAGCGTGAGAACCTGTTCCAAAAGCCATACCTGGGTCAAGCTCAATAACAATATCATTTTCTTGCCTTTCATAATCTTCCCAAGATGGTTTTACAACGATGTTTTTTCCGACTCTAAAAGGTTTGTAATATTGTTTCCAAACATTACTCCAATCCTCATCATCTACATATTCTATTTCTAAATCTAAAGTACCTAAAGGTAAACTATCATTCTGCTTAATAGTTTTCAATTCATCTTTTATTGATAATATTTTTTCATTTGTTTCAGAATTCAAATCAAACCATGCATAAACTTCAACATCTTCCGGCATCGCATTTATTAATGATTCATCATACAATTCCCATTCTAAACCAAAATTGTTAATGTTAGGTATATCTTTTCTGTCTTTTATTTCTGTGCCAACAGCATTTTGTCGCATTAATAAATCGCTTACTATATCTTGACCTTCAGTACTAGTGTGAACAATAACTTTAACCCACTTCATAAAATACCTCTTTTAATACTAAAAGGCGACCAAGTTTTTTGGGTCGCCCAAATTAATTAAATAAATCTTTTACTTTATCAATAAAGTTTTTTCTTGTTTCATATTCTTTTCCGGACAAACTATCTTCAAATTCTTTTAATAGAGATTTTTGCTTATCATTTAATTGTTTTGGTATTTCAACTTTAACGTGAACAATTAAATCACCCTTTATTTTTGAGTTTCTTAATTGAGGCATACCATAACCCTTTAATCTAAATGTTGCATCATTTTGCGTGCCTTCAGGTATTTGATGCTGTATTTTACCATCAAGTATTGTTGGAATTTCAACTTTTGCACCCAAAGCAGCTTGAGTAAAGGAAATTGGCAATAATATGTGTAAATTTGGACCTTCGCGCTCGAAAAGCTTATGTTTACTTACAATTACTCTTACAAACAGATCACCATTGGGGCCGCCTCTTAAACCCGGTTCACCCTGCCCATTAAGAACAATATTTTGTCCACTATCAATACCGGCAGGTATTGATACGGTTGCTGTTCTTTTTCTTCTTACGTGTCCGGAGCCATGGCATTTACTACATTTATCTTTAATTGTTTTACCACTACCACCACAACTTGGGCAAGTCCTTACTTGTGTGAAGAAACCACTGCTTGTTCTTATTTGCCCTGAGCCGTTACATTGGGTACAAGTTTCTGGTTGTGTACCGGGCTTTGCTCCACTACCTTTACAAGTATCACAATTTTCATTCCTCATAAAATCAAAAGATTTTTTTACGCCTTTTGCAGCTTCTACAAGGTCTATATATATTGTGTGTTGTAAATCATTTCCGGCAACTGGTGCATTGGGGTTTCCGGCTGATCCCATTCCACCAGTAAACATATTAAAAATGCTTTCAAAGCCACCCATTCCACCAAACCCACCAAAACCTTCGAAACCACTGGCTCCTCCAGCCATGGGGTCATTAAAACCAAACTGATCATATCTTGCTCTTTTATCTGCGTCAGATAAAACTTCGTTTGCTTCGTTTAATTCATTAAACTTTTTTTCAGCATTTTTATCATTGGGGTGTAAGTCAGGATGGCACTCTTTAGCTTTTTGACGATAAGCTCTTTTTATTTCATCAGCACTTGCTGTTTTTTCAACACCAAGCACTTCATAATAATCTCGTTTAGCCAAAAAATCACTCCCACCTTTTTATTATTCTATTAACGTAACATTATCTCGGTATTTATACCGAGATAATGAATTTGTTAAAATTAATGAACGTCATAATCTGCATTTACAGAACCGTCATCGTTTTGCGGTGGAACTTCACCACCTGCTTGATTGTTTTGAGCTGCTTGCTCTTGTTGGTAAATTTTACCAAAGATATTATACACCTTTTGAGTCATTTCTTCCATGGCATTTTTAATATCATCTACATTGTTTGTTTCACGAACTTTTTTAAAGTTTGCAATTTCAACTTCAACAGTTTGTTTGTCTTCTTCACTTAATTTATCGCTGTTTTCTTTAAGCTGTTTTTCCATTTCAAAAATAATGGAATCAGCACGGTTTAATGTTTCTACTTCCTCTTTGCGCTTTTTATCTTCTTCAGCATACTGTTCCGCTTCTTCAATACGTTTTTTAATTTCTTCTTCACTCATATTTGATGAAGCTGTAATGGTTATCTTTTGTTCGTTGCCTGTACCTTTATCCTTAGCTGATACATTAACTATACCATTACGGTCAATAGAGAATGTAACCTCAATTTGCGGTACACCTCTTGGTGCAGCAGGTATTCCTGTAAGTTGGAATATGCCTAAAGATTTGTTGTCGCCGTCCATGGGACGCTCACCTTGTAGTATATGTATTTCAACAGCGGTTTGACCATCTGCTGCGGTTGAGAAGATTTGGGA
>JAAZPT010000347.1 GCA_012797085.1 Christensenellaceae bacterium
AATTTTATGGACAAAAAACTTTAAAAAGGTTATAATATATTTCATTGTTTGCCAATATAGCTCAGTTGGCAGAGCAGCGGTTTCGTAAACCGCAGGCCAAGGGTTCAAATCCCTTTATTGGCTCCATCGAGGTGTAGCGCAGTTTGGTAGCGCGTTTGGTTCGGGACCAAAAGGTCGCAGGTTCAAATCCTGTCACCTCGACCATAGAGAAGGCTTTGAAATATATTCTAAGCCTTTTTGATTGTTTTAATTGTGTAATACTATTATTTGATCATTGCTAGAATAATATTTACTATACTATAAATAATTATAATCTCTGATTAAAATATAATTTTTAAAAACAGTTTTTTTAAATTATATTTAATAATACAAGTATAATTTTAGGGTTATTGGTATAAAATTATTGCAAACATTGAAATTTTTTGTTAATATAAATTATTAAAATAATATTATTGTTTGGTGATTATAAATTTTGTTAATACCAAATGTATAGTAATTAGGAGAAGATTATAATGAATAATATATCAGATGCTGTAATAAAAAGACTTCCATCTTACTATAGACATTTAGAAAAGATGCTTAAAGAGGGAATAACTCATATTTCTTCATATGATTTAGGTAAACGAATGGGTCTTACTCCATCACAGATAAGGCAAGATATTAATATTTTTGGAGGTGCTGGTAGGCAAGGTTATGGATATCCCGTTCAAGATTTATTGGAACATATTGCAAAAATTATAGGAATTACTAAAACACAAAATATGATAATTATTGGTGCTGGTAATATTGGTGGAGCAATTGTTGGTTATTCTTCGTTTATCGACTCGGGTTTTAAAACCCTAGCAATGTTTGACGTTTCTGAAGAAAAGATTGGGAAAAAGATTAAAGGCGTAATTGTTGAGCCTGTAAGTAAACTAGGTGAATTTTTAAATAATAATGATGTTAAAATTGCAGTTATAGCATGTCCTGAAAATCAAGCTCAGTCTATTGCAGATATATTAGTAAGCAATAATATAAAAGCTATTTGGAATTTTGCACCAATTGACTTAATTTTGCCAGATTCAGTTGTTTGTGTGAATGTACATTTAAGTGAGAGTTTACAGCAACTTTCATTTAGATTGAACAATTTAATATAGCAGATAAACTAATTTTCAAATTTTATAATGCTTGGTTTTATAGTGTTTTTTTGTTTGACTACACTATTTCAAAGTAATATAATTTTTATATATTAATATAGTTAAGGAGAGATGAGTTGTTTGGCTAAAGCTACTGTAAATCAAAATCTTTGTAAAGGTTGTGGCCTTTGTGTTTCAGTTTGCCCCAAAGGTATAATGAAAATTGACGATACAAAAATTAATAACAAAGGATACCATCCTTCAAATTGTATAAATGAATCTGAATGTATTGGGTGCGCATTTTGTGCTTTAATATGCCCGGATGTTGCAATTACTGTAGAAAGGTAGGTTTTTATATGCGTTATTTAATGAAAGGTAATGAAGCAATTGCTGAGGCTGCAATTCAAGCAGGATGCAAATTCTTCTTTGGATATCCAATTACTCCACAAAATGAAATTCCAGCTTACATGGCTAAAAGACTTCCTGAAGTTGGTGGAACTTTTTTACAAGCAGAAAGTGAAATTGCTGCTATTAATATGGTAATGGGTGCAAGTGCTGCAGGAGCTAGATGTATG
>JAAZPT010000348.1 GCA_012797085.1 Christensenellaceae bacterium
AAAGCTAACAAGGGATTCGTTGTTTATTATTGCTTGGGTAAGCTTTTTACGGCTATCTGCATAGGCTTTAATAAGTATGAATATTACAGTATATTCCGGAATTTCATCAATATAATTGATTAATATATCAGCATCATCTTTTGGGGCTTTTTTGGTATCAACTTTTTTACCCTTTGTTTCCTTCCCCTTATTAGCAACTGAACCAAGTAAGGCCAAATCATTTACAATAACGAACCTGTAATCGCTCATAAGCGGTTGAATTTGAGCTGTTTCTATAAGGGTTTGAACATCCGGATTGTTAAGGTATGATATGTTCAAATCTCTAAAGTCTTCATTTATAAAGGTTTTTATTGCATAATCCAAACCCAATTTTTTTAGATACTCCTCTTCCCCTTCAAGCACATATATTCTTTTTATATTTTTGCTTTGGATTTCCCTGGCAAACTCATCTCTGTTCATATTGCTCCTTATTAGTATATGTTTTTACTTGATACGAAGTATTATCAAAATATATATTTATATCACCATGCACATCACTTCTAAATATGCTTACATTTTTATCATGCAAATTATTAATTACATCAATATGGGGTATTGTTTTGCTTTTAATACTTGATGTTATTATTGCCATAGAAGGCCTTACATTGTTTAAAAAAGTTTCGCTTGTACTAGTTTTGCTTCCATGATGCCCAACTTTTATTATATCGGCTCTATGGGCTGCATATTTTTCATACTTACTTGTTACATCACTCATTGATAGTATATTACAATTGCCAATATTTATCAAAAGTGCCATTGCACTATCATTCGGATCTTTCCCCGGCCTTATATGCGTATCCTCAGGGAACATTACTTTTATATTTGTATTTTTATAATAAAAATTATCACCGGCTACAACTTCACTTATATTAAAACCATTATCCCTTAATAATTGCAGTAATTCTTTGCTGTATTCATCACAATCAGCATGTTGCGCCCATTTGCTTATATAAACATTTTTTATAGGAATATCATTTTTAATAAGGCTTTCTATACCACCGGCATGATCATTATGTAAATGGGTGATAAATAATGCATCTATACCTCTATTATATCTTTTGAGATAGTTTGATAATTCAATGCCTGTTTCACCTGTATCTATTACTATTGTATAATCATAATCCCTTATAACTGCACAATCCGCCTGCCCTACATTTATTTGAGTATATGCTAAAGGATTTTGTTTTAAAACAGCAGAAAAAACTAAAAAAATTACTAGTGTTGATGATAATAAAATTGCACGTCTTTTTCGAGATACTCTAATTATCCCCGGTAACAATAAAATTATAATTACAATAAAGGAAATAATTTGAAAAAGACTTGGTGTCGGTAGTTTAATTACCCAGTTTTCAAAAATTTTAGCAATATCTATTAGTTTTATTGTAAATTCACACGTATTTTTAGCTACAAACGCAATTATCGTACCTAATATAGGTATGTAATAGCTTAATAAAACTAAAGCTAAAATAGGTACTAAAATTGAAACTATCGGTATTATTACAATATTAAGCATTAGGCTTATTGGTGATGT
>JAAZPT010000349.1 GCA_012797085.1 Christensenellaceae bacterium
GAGTTTAATGAGGATACAAACATTAAGGGTTATAAAAACATAATATACGGGGCAGGCTTATATGCTAATAATTTAAACGGGATTAAAGATTTTGCCCAAAAAGCAAAAGAGACCCAAGCAAACATTATAGTATTTGCTTGCGGTTTTGCCCCAATAGAAACAGGTAAGCTGATAAATGATTTTGTATTACAAGGCATAAAAAAATCTACCGAAATATCCTTTATCAATAGAACAAAGTTTTTTCAATATAGATCCGCAATGTTTTACTCCAAGCTAAAGACCGGTCATAAAATTATTATGTGGATAATAAACAAAATTGTTGCGCTTTCAAAAATAGGAAAAGGCGGGCAAGCAGTTAAGGAAGCATTTGGAGCCTATGGCATTGATGTTAATTATGCTAAAAAGGATGATATTAATACCCTTGTTGATTATGTAAAGGGATTGTTTTAAGCATATAAATTATTAAAAACATAAAAAAGTTTAATTTACTAAAACTATTTCGAAGTTTCTCTAAATAGCTATTGACATTTTAAATGATTTATTATATATTCTATTTAGAAATATTTCTAAATAGAATTGTATGGAGGTGATTGTTTGGGCTTTCAGGATACGTTTAAAGCATTGGCAGACCCCGCAAGGCGAAAAATACTTATGCTTTTGCGAAATGGCAGCATGACTGCGGGGGAGATAGCTAATAATTTTGAAATGAGTGCAGCTACAATATCCTATCACCTTTCTCAACTTAAAAAATGCGATTTGGTGCGCGAAAGCAAGTTTAAAAATTATATTATTTACGAGCTTAATACATCTGTTTTTGAAGAATTGATGCTATGGTTATCACAGTTTGGAGGAGATAAAAATGAATAAATATAAAACCCTTATAATAACCACAATACTTTGCTTGTTGCCCATGTTTATAGGCTTAATAATATATAACGGATTACCCCAACAAATACCTAATAAATATAATTTGCAAGGCGAAATAATAGGCTACGCATCAAAGGCACAGGTTATTATACTCCAGCCTTTAATACTGACGGCAATAAATTTTTTTATGCATTTTATGATAAACAACTCACCAAGGATGAGGGATCAAAGTAAAGTTGTTTTAAATATCATAGCGTGGTTTATACCTGTACTATCATTAATAGTATTTTCATTTCAAGTTTTTGGTGCTAAATTTTATGGCGGAAACATAAATAAGCTTGTAAACATAGGTTTGGGGTTGGTTTTTATAATAATTGGAAACTACATGCCCAAATTTAAAAGAAACTATATTATGGGTATAAAAATACCTTGGACACTGGATAATGAAGAAAACTGGAACAAAACTCATAGGCTTGCCGGCTTTATATGGGTTATAGGCGGTATATTGTTTGTAGTTTTTACTATTTTTAATTTAAGAATAATATCGGCAATTTCCTTTGCAGTTATGATTTTAATACCAATAATTTATTCATATCTTATTTATAAAAAACAAAATGGAGTTAAAAATAATGAAAAATAAAACAATAATAATTACTACATTGATTTGCCTTGTACCTATAATATTTGGTTTGGCAATATATGATAAACTACCCGAGCAAGTGCCTACTCACTTTAATTTTGAAGGCGAACCCAACGGATATTCATCAAAAGCCTTTGCTGTTTTCGGCTTGCCTTTAATGATGGCTTTTTTTAACTTGCTTTTAGTTTTTGCTCTAAACACAGACCCTAAAAGAAAAAACTATTCGCCTGTTATTGAAAAGATAAGCCTTTATATAATGCCCGTGTTATCAATTTTAATGTCGGCATTAACATATTTTAAAGCGTTGGGCTCTAATGTTCCTATAACCTCTATTACCATGACTTTTGTTGCGGTATTGTTTATTGTAATAGGGTTCTATATGCCTCAAATTAAAAGGAACTACACAATGGGCATAAAACTACCCTGGACCCTTGATAACGATGAAAACTGGGAAAAAACGCATAAGTTGGGTGGTAAACTTTGTATAGTAGCAGGCGTTATATTGTTTTTAAATGTGTTTATTAAAAGCATAGTAATATTTGTTGCCACACTTATTATAGTTGCAATTGTACCTATGGTTTACTCTTATATGATATATGGAAAAACCAAGGAAAACTCAGCAGAAAATAGCAGTTTTTAGAACTTGATATATTATAAAAAGAGCTTGGTATTAACCAAGCTCTTTTTATTTAATCTATGATATTTTATTTCTCTGTTTAAAAAGGTACATTGATATATTAAAGCTTATAACAAATAATATTGCTAAAGCAAATATAGTTATCGGTATAAAATATTTTCCGCTTAAAAATTCAATTATCTCATTGCCGAATTTTTCTGCAAAGGCGCTAAATGCTACAGCTATTATAGACATCATTATAGCTAAAATACTGATACCCTTTTCATTGCTTGTTTTAGTAAAAATTGGAATGCTTATAGTTGTTGCAATAATAGAAAAAATTACTACTATGGCTACCTCTATATACCTAAGCTCAAGGTTAATATCAATACCCCTTATGGTTAAGCTTATTAAGCTTATAACAAAGTGTGCGATAGAACCTGCAACAATTAAAGCCAAAGCAAGGGCATATTTACTTAAAACAAGCTTGTTGTCACCATAGGGTAAAGCAATGCTATAATTATTCCATTTGCTTTTTTCATCATGGGAAAAGCTGTTAATAGCCATAATAGATACCATAAGCAGACCGTAGTTTATAGCTATTTCAATCCCAGGGTTCATGACGGCAAACAATGCCAACATAAAACCAAGTATTATTATATTAAATTTTAATGTATAAACATCTTTTAACAATAAGGCTTTCATATATACCTCCGGTTATATATTTTTATTTGTTTAACTTTATACAGTTAATAACAATATCTTCCAAACTTGCATGTTCAAATGTAAAACCGCGGTTTACCCTCTGGCGGTAAACAAAAACTTCAAAGCCGAAGTTGTTTTCTTTTTTACTGATAATAGCGTCCTCAGGCAAAGTTTCCAACTCTTTTTTTGAAAGCTTTAGTATGCCGTATTTTTCAAACATGGCATCTTTCTCCTCAAATAGCATAAGTTTGCCGTTATGAATATAGGCTATATAGTCGCAAGCTTTTTCCAAATCGCTTATTATATGGGATGATATAAATATGGTATTGTTTTCATCACGGGTAAAATCTATAAAGTTTTCAACAATCTCTTCCCTTGCAAAGGGGTCAAGGCCGCTTGTAGGCTCATCCATAACTAGCAATGTTGCCTTATGGCTAAGGGCCACAGCAAGGCTTAACTTCATTTGCATACCCTTGCTAAAATCTTTAAATTTTTTATCCAAGGGCAATTTGAATTTTTTAATGTATTCAAAAAACACTTCTTTATCCCAATTTTTATAGGTTAAGACCATTATATTGTTAATTTGTTTTACGTTTATTGCTTCCGGGTAACAAGGGGAATCTAAAACAACACCAATGTTTTGCTTTGTATCGGTAAACTCCTTTGATGTGTTTGAGCAGTCAAGTACATTTATATTCCCTTCTGTAGGTTTTGATATACCTAATATCAAGTTTATCAATGTGCTTTTGCCTGCACCGTTTTCACCAACCAAGCCCACAATACTGCCCTTTGGAATGTTTAAATTAATCTTATCCAACAAAAAGCCTTTGTATTGTTTGCTTATATTGTTTATTTCAATTGCATAATCCATAGTTAATGCTCCTCCTTAATAAGGCTATACATATTTGCCAAAGTTTCATCATCAATTTCGCAAATTGCGGCTAAGCGGTTAATTTCAAGCATATGCTCTTCAATTTTTTTAAGATAGTTCTCCTTTATAATATCCAGGTTTTTATCCGCCACAAAGCAACCTTTACCTGCAACGGTGTATATAAAACCATCACGTTCAAGTTCATCATAGGCACGCTTTGTAGTAATAATACTAACTCGCAAATCCTTTGCCATAGCACGCATGGAGGGCAATAAATCCCCTTCATTTAATTTGCCGCTTATTATTTTATCCTTAATTTGTTTGTATATTTGCTCGTAAATGGCCAATTTACTTGCATTGCTTATAATAATTTCCATAACTCCTCCATCTGTATATATACACTATGCACAGTATAAACAGCATCAAAAAAATTGTCAATAGCTTTTTTAAAATTTTTTTATAAAATTTTCATTAATATTTTAAAATAAAAAAAGAACCTTCGGCTGAAAGGTTCTTTTTTATAGTTTAATCACACACTATGCCATATATTGATGTATTTATTTTGCCTAATTCTCTAACCACTTCCGGTATTTGCTGATAGGATAACATTGCGGAAAAACCTTCCTCCGTTTCCCTTAGGCCTTCTATATCATCAAATTTTCTTAGTAGGTTTATTGCTAATTGCTTAACACCCACTTGGAAAGTAACTTTACGTTTTTCCTTACTGTAATCTAAAATTGAATATTTCACTATAATACCTCCTATGACTAAACATTGACATATTGTAGTTTTTGTACGCAAACGTTTTTGTTAGCTTGCTACATATATATTATACCAGACCGTGTCAAATTCTTTGTGTACATTGACGAAAATTTAGCTTATAATGTATATGATGGATAAAATACAAATATTTTTTATAAGAGGGTTTTTGTAATTTATTTAAATATCAGCCTGAATGTTATATTATAAATAAAAAGTATATGCTTATTTTGTTATATTAAGTATTTTTTATAAAGGAGGACTTTATGTATATAAATATTGATAAGTTTGATATTTCAAACCTGGCAAACGAAGAAACACTTTTTCATGTTGCAAACGGTTACTTGGGTGTAAGAGCCTGCTTTGAAGATGAATTATCAAAGGACAGAAGTTATAGCAGAGGTTGCTATATAAACGGTTTTTATGACGAAAGCCCTATAAGCTATGGTGAAAAATTCCATGGTTACCCGGATACTAAACAATCTTTAATAAACTTGCCGGATGTTCAAAGTATCAGTCTTTATATAGACGGGGATAATGTTAATCCCTTCAATTGTGAAATGTTGGCTTATAGCCATCAATTCAACTTGGAACAAGGCTTTGTAAGGCGCAAATATACATTAAAAGATGCTAAAGGCCGTGAATTTACAATAAATACAAAGCGTATGGCAAGCTTTGTTGAAAAACATTTATTTATACTGGAATATACTGTTGAAAGCCATAACTTTAATGGTAATATAGAAATAGTATCAACAGTAAACGGCGATGTCAGCAACTTTTTTGCAAAAGATGACCCTCGTCTTGCCTCCGTTGCGGAAAAACCTCTTATTGAAATTGATGCCTATGGGGCAATAGATTTATTAAAGCTAAATGCAAAAGCAAAAAATTCTCAACTTAAAGTATATGTAGGTATTGTACACGAATTTACGCAAGGCTTGGAAAGGGAAGGCTATTCCACAGCTACAAATGCGCTTGTTAAGTTTAAAGGCTCAATAGAGCAAAATAATCCTATAACTATTACAAAATTGGTTTTATTGGCTGATAGCTATCATAACCAAAACCCCGCCGATTTAATCGATGAAAAAATTAAAGAGGTTAGAGCAAATGGAGCCGCCTATTACTTCTATGCTCAAGAGGAATATCTAAACCAATTTTGGAATGTATCCCGTGTAATTATAAAGGGTGATGAAAATGTTCAAAACGCTTTAGATTATAACCTTTATAGCCTTTTAGCCTCCGTTGGCAGGGATAGTAAATTCTCTGTATCGGCAAAAGGACTAAGTGGGGAAGGTTATGAGGGCCATGTGTTTTGGGATAGTGAAACCTATGTTGCTCCCTTCTTCCAATTTACACAGCCTCAAATGGCAAAAACCATGTTAAGCTACCGCTATAACATATTAAGCTATGCAAAGGAACAAGCTAAACTCTTAGGCCATAGCAAGGGCGCATTGTTCCCCTGGCGCAGCATAGAGGGCGGAGAATGTTCCACATATTACCCTGCCGGATCTGCTCAATACCATATAAACGGCGACGTTGCCTACTCCTTTATGCAATACTTTATTGCCACAAAGGATATTAACTTTATGAATGATATGGGTGCCGAGGTACTTTTGGAAACCGCAAGGCTTTGGATGGATATGGGCCACTATACCGATAAGGGCTTTTGCCTGGATATGGTTACAGGCCCGGACGAATACACCTGCCTTGTAAATAATAACTTTTATACGAATGCCGGTGCACAATACAACCTTTACGCAATTTGCCATGTTATGGAAATATTGTGGAATAAGGGCTTGGGTGACCATTTAAAAGTCAGCACCGCTGAGCTTGATGAGTTTAAAAAAGCAGCCGATGCCATGTACCTTCCCTATGATGATGCCTTAGGCATCACCTGCCAGGACGATAGCTTTTTGCAAAAGAAAAAGCTTGATCTTAATGCAATACCAAAGGATAAATTTCCCTTATTGCTGCATTATCATCCATTGTTTTTATATAGGCACCAAGTTTGTAAACAGGCCGATGTTGTGCTTACATATGTAATGCATAAGGGTATAGCCGATGAAGATGTAAAGGCTAAAAGCTTTAAGTATTATGAGGATATTACCACTCACGACTCATCATTATCTCTATGTGCCTATGCAATAATTGCCGCTCAGTTAGGCGATACTGAAAAGGCGGAAAGATATTTTAAAGAAACCGTAGACCTTGACCTTAACAATACCCATAAAAACACTAAAGATGGCATACACACCGCCAATATGGGTGGCAGTTACTTAACAATTGCAAAAGGTTTTGCAGGCATATCCTTTGAGATGGATGGTATAAACATTGCTCCCAATCCAATACAAGCAATAAAGGATTACAGCTTTAACTTTGCTTACTTAGGCCGTACAATTAAGTTTAACGGTACAATTGAGGGTTTCAGTATAGAACTGATTGACGGTGAAGATTTAAGCATTAATGTGTATGGCGAATCAATAACTTTAAGCAAGGATAGCATTTGGGAAGATACTTATAAATAATTTTTGAAAGATGCAATATTTATAAAAGTTATAACGTTATATGTTTAAGACTATTATTTAGGAGGATGTTGTTATGCGTAAAAAAATATTAGCCCTATTATTAGCTCTTGTTATAAGCCTTGGTTTTGTAGGCTTATCAAGCAACATAGCATTGGCAGGTAAAAA
>JAAZPT010000350.1 GCA_012797085.1 Christensenellaceae bacterium
ATAACATAACCGCTAATTTTTGAAAATAATTAATCACAATATTTAAATCTTTACGTTGTTCGTCCTCTCCCAACAATCCAAGATATGTACAATGACTATGATAAGCACCACCTATAATAATTCCAAGACAGCTTAACAAAAAAGTAAGTAAAGAATATGGACGCAAAGAAGACTCCGTTACAATTATTATATGATAAAAACCAACACAATAAATAAATGCTGCAACAGGACCAATTAGCCCTCCAAGTATTATGCGCTTTTGGTGTAGTTTTTTCATAATGTTGATTATAGGTTCAAGAGTACCATCACTTACAAAGTCATTTTTGTCATAATATAATGTCATATCTCCACAAAACATCAAAATTGCACCAATCAAGCCGAAAATCAATGTCTTCATAAGCAAAACAAATCACGCTCCCTATTCAAAAATTACTTTATTACAAGCACAAGCTGAAAAGGTTTTTGAAGCCCGCTAACAAGAAAAGCTATTATTGCCCGCAAATATACTTAAAACAGTTTAGCAAATCAATCAATTGTATGTTTTAAAAACTATATTAATATCTGCATAGTCAAGGCAAAAAATACAGCAATAATTGGGCATATTAATAGTGGCCAAGCAATGCAGTGTTCGATGAATGTTAAATGCTTAAAGAAATTAATGGCGTGAAGGCGGCTCGAATCCTCTAAGCCGTAAGCTTTTGCATACTGTTCCCGATTTGTATGTATTAAAAGAATATCGAGAAATACAGCATCCCCAATATTCATAAACATCGCAACTATATATCCGTGCCAAAACAATCCCCAAAAATCGATTTCCGTACCGGAATAAACACGAACACCGTTTACAGCCATTACAAATGCTATAAACAGCAATATGGGAATATAACGTTTATTGAACGCACGCTTCTCTTTTTTGGTTTGGGGGATTCCGCCATTTTTGAAGTATTTTGGCAACATATGGAGTATTCCGCGTGGTTCTAAAGTAATGAGCAAATAAATACCATAGTTAAATATAAAACCAATTATGATACCATCTAATATAGCTTGTGCTATATCCATATCCCAATTCTATCCTTTCATATTTTTCATCTACATTATTAGCATGATTTATAAGGTTCAAGTGGATGCTCGCGACAATAAAGCATAAAAAGCTGCAAATGTCATCAGTGCACCAACACCCATATTCCCCATTCTTATAGCATTAAAAAACTCCGTGTTTAGTCCGAACATAGCTAAGGCGTTTAATAATATTTTCCCTGTTAAAGGATTAAATATTACTGCCCATTTAGGTAAAAATGTTTTTCCTATTAATATCGGAACGGCAATTGCAATGCACATTGATATATAGAAAAAAATAAATACGGTTGTAACAGGAAGAATTAAGTACTTGGAAAAATCCATTACACTGTGAGGTATCTGTGTAAAACCAGCAACATTTTCTATACTACATAAAAACATCACTGCAACACATAAAACGTGTACGGTTCCTCCAATAAAAGCATAGGCCTTTGCTCCAGCTTCTATAATTTTGGCACAATTAATATGCTCGGTTTTTGAAATAATTTCTGCAATAGCCTTAACACCATAGTATTGCAATGGAATGAAAACAGCACCAAAGAATAATCCACATGCCATTTGTAATACAGTTAAGTTACCACAGCCTAAAGCCAGATTCAAAAGTTTGTTTCCTGTTTCGGGATATATAACCCATCCTATAGGCATATCTCCAAGTACTGTGGTAATAAAAGAGCCTATAATTCCTATCATCAGCATTTTTCGCCATTTTGTGTATTCCAGCATTTATGTATTTCCCTTCAAGTATAATTTTATCATAAATTGATCACTTAAACTTCTCTGTTAAATTTGCTAATCTTGCTTTACAGTTTATTTATTATGTTTACCCTTTTTGTTTCTTACTTAACATTACAATTAGTCTTAACATTTTTATATCATCACTGACCAGTGCTTTTTCCCCAATTTTCTTTTACCTTGCTCAGCATCAATAAATGCCCTCCCAGCATCCAAATATTACCTAAGGTTAGTGCACCAACCATTATGGCATTTACTATTGCATGGTTACCAAACACGTTAACAAGGCTGAAAAACAAGGCCCCCACCGGCATAGAAAACACCCAACCCCGACGTGGATAAGGGCTGAAAGCTCCGGTGATTGCTTTTATATGGGCGTAAACCGCTATAAACCAGAATATAAAAAATAATATATAGAGAGGCAAAGAAAAATAACGTACAAATTTTATGGAAACGGCTAGAGCATGCTCCGGATTGGCCAATGTAATATACTTATAAAAAAATGCAGAAGCCAGAGAAGACATATGCACACCGGAACCTCCCAAAGCTAAACAGCCAACCATTCCTATTCCATACAGCTTCGCATATTTTCGAGAAAAAGGCTTTATTAATTTGTATATAGAAAGATGACCAAATACAGAAATAGGAGCTCCAAACAAACCCAGCATTGCAGACCAAAACATCCTACCGTCAGGCATTGTAAGATATTGAGAAACCAGTCCCTCTATCCCCGCTATAGTCGTATCTCTAACACCCCAGCCTGAAAGCAAGTCTCCCGCAAGATTAATAAGCGCTCCTAAAATACCTATTTTCATTAAAAGGCTTACCCTTTCCCAATTGATATTTTGCGCAAATTTGTTTTTTTTATTCATGATTTCACCATCTTTTTTCTTTGTTATCTGTTGGATTAATACTAAAGCCCAATTGCACATCCTTATGCTTTTCTCTGTACGGCCGAAACTTCATAATATATCCATTATTCTACTGATTTAAAAGAAGCAACCATATCAATTTTTCTTATTTTTAAGCTCAAAACTAATGCCGCAGAAAGAGAAACCCCCACCACAACGATTGTTGAAAAAATCCATGCGCCGTTATCCAGATATGGAATCCACTCGATAGCATCAAGAGAGACCGACTTTATATAAACTTCTAAAAACTTTGCCGCAGCAAATACTCCTGCTATCCATCCGATTGTTACTGTCAAGATAGAATCACTAAGCAGAATGCCTCGTATTTCACCTATTCTGAATCCAAAAACCCTTAACGTAGCATATTCTCGCTCTCTTTCAATATAATTCAGCGTAGATAAAGTATAGATAATTGTAACCACAAGCACAATAGAACCCAAGAACAGTATATACATGATGGACTTTACGCTCTCTGTCAATTTTTCAGCTTGTCTTAGTTGGTGCTCCCTCGTTGTAGTAAACAATACATTATTATTTTTTTCAAGTTCGTTTGTATCAATATCTTCAGTTAATAATATATTTGGCATAAAGTCTGTAAAAAGTTTTTCCCATTTTTCTTTTGCCATAACAATGCCTTGCGGCGATAAATTGCTGGTAATTTTTGTAATTTCGATATCTTTTTTCTCAAGTCCTTTTATATCAACCCTCACAATGTCTCCAACACATACATAAAGTTGTTTGGCCAATTTTTTAGTAATAATGACATCCCCATTACCAACATCTAATTCTTTTCCATCAAGACCTCTGTAAACAATTAGTCGGTTGTTTTCGGTTACGGTAAGCAGTGCGGTTTTCTCTTGATATTCTTTTGATATTAGTATTGGCAAGTTCAGATTAAACTCTTTTTCTCCTCTCACCTTTTGAAAAACTTCTTTATATCTGCTGTTGATTTTTATTTCGCTGATGTAGGTATATTTCGCCTGCTCTGTAT
>JAAZPT010000351.1 GCA_012797085.1 Christensenellaceae bacterium
CTTTGGCTGAAGAAGTTGTGGAATTTGTTTCTCCAAGAATCCCAAAAGGCACTGAAGAATATAACCCGGAAACCCCTGAAAACTTAGTTCCCGATCAATTATATGCTAAATCCGCAATATTGATAGAGGCTGATACAGGGGAAGTTATTTTTGAAAAAAATGCCGATGATATTATGTACCCTGCCTCTACAACCAAAATATTAACTGCTTTGTTAGGTATACAGTATGGTGATATGGATCAGGTAGTTACAATAAGCGATCAAGCTGTACAAGTGGACCCGGACTCATCATTAATTCCCCTTGAAGCGGGTGAAACCATTGCCTTTAGGGACCTTCTTTATGGTACTATTTTAAGGTCCGGTAATGAGGGTGCAAATGCTATTGCAGAAACAATAAGTGGTAATGTTAATGACTTTGTTGGCCTTATGAATCAAGTTGCACAACAAATAGGTTGTACAAACACTCATTTTCAAAACCCTCATGGTTTACATGATGATAATCATTACACTACAGTTAGAGACATGGCAAAAATTGCTGCTGTTGCAATGGAAAATGATACATTTCGCCAAATAGTGTCTACAACAAAGTATACAATACCTAAAAGCAACCTTTATAGGCGTAAAAATATTACTAACAGAATAAATGATTTGTTAGTTAGTTCGGAGGACAATAAGTTTTATTATCCCTATGCAAATGGTGTAAAAACGGGATTTCATGCCCGTGCAGGCCATTGTTTTGTTGGCTCGGCAGAACAATTGGGTGTAAAGCTTATTTCCGTTGTGTTTTATACAAGCTCAAATGGTAGATGGTATGATACGCAAAAGCTTATGGAATATGGCTTTGCAAAATATGTTAGCATTTCACCTATGGATTTATATAATATGAACCCATTGCTTATTGAAACATCAGGTTTTTCATTAACGGATAGTGATATGGGCAAGCTCAAGCTTGATTTGGTTCCAATACAGCAAAACAACATTAAAATTATTACAACTAAGGAAAAATTGGAGCAAATGTCCAGAGATTTATATAATACATCCTTAGTTGAATATATAAGGGATTTTAGAGCCCCTGTTTCTGCCGGAGAAACTATGGGCACATTAACATATATTTCAGATAGAACAGGTGAAAGTGCAAGCTTTAACCTTGTTGCAAACAGAACTATAGATAAACGAGAAAATGCTCCATTAAGCATATCCGAAATTGAGGCATACAGCTTGGCGGATAGCAATATATTCCCTAAAATTACAATAGAACTGGTTATTTTATGGCTTATTCCACCTATAGTTCTTTATGTTATTATTACTTTAATAGCGAAGTTGTTTGATAGGTTTTCACCAAAAAGCAAAAACAAAAAACTTCCTAAATTCAGGGGAAGAAGATATAAATAGTTTTTTGTGCAAATGTGTTGTTTTTATAGTATAATATACATATATAAAGATTTTAATTTTTAGGAGGAAATCCAATTGTTTTTTGATGATAAAATTTGGGTTGGCACAAGTGATCAACCGGTATTTATGTTACCACAGATGTCCAACAGGCATGGTCTTATTGCAGGTGCAACAGGTACAGGTAAAACGGTTACATTAAAACTGTTAGCTGAATCATTCTCCGATATGGGTGTTCCTTGTTTTGTAAGTGATGTAAAGGGTGACTTGGCAGGTCTTGCAAAGCCGGGAGAACACTCCGAGTCTATTCAAAACAGGTTGGAAAAATGCGGTGTAAGTAATTTTAACTTTAAACCATATCCTACAATATTTTGGGATGTTTATGGTGAAAAGGGCCATCCTGTAAGGGCTACGGTAAGTGAGATGGGACCATTGCTCTTGGCACGTATGCTAAGGCTTAATGATGTTCAAAGCGGTGTATTAAATATTCTTTTCCGCATAGCAGATGATGAAGGCATGCTACTGTTGGACCTAAAGGACCTTAAAGCAATGCTTGCATATGTAGGTGAAAACTCAAGGAACTACACATTAAATTATGGTAATGTTACATCGGCAAGTATAGGCGCTATTCAACGTGCAATCGGTTTACTTGAGGATCAATCGGAAGGTAAGTTTTTTGGCGAGCCCGCCTTTGATATCAGGGATTGGATGCAGTTAGACTCAAATGGTAAAGGCGCCATTAATATTTTAAATGCAGAAAAATTATTCATGAGCCCAATTATGTATTCAACTTTCCTACTGTGGCTATTAAGTGAACTATATGAAACAATGCCGGAAGTAGGGGATCTTGACAAGCCTAAAATGGTATTCTTCTTTGATGAAGCTCACCTTTTGTTTAATGAGTGTTCAAAGGAATTGTTGGAGAAAATTGAGTTGGTTGTAAGGCTTATTAGAAGTAAGGGTGTTGGAGTTTATTTTATAACACAAAACCCCGCAGATGTTCCGTCAAGCATATTAGGCCAGCTTGGCAACAGAGTTCAACATGCTTTGCGTGCATATACTCCCATTGATCAACGTGGTGTAAAGGTTGCTGCAGATACCTTTAGAACAAACCCCAAATTTGATACGGCTGAGGCAATAACTCAATTAAAAACAGGCGAGGCCTTGGTATCTTTCCTTGATGAAAAAGGCGCACCAAGCATTGTTGAGCGCTGCTTAATACTTCCTCCTCAATCCTACATTGGAGCAATTGATGATGAGTTAAGGAAAGCTATTATGGAAGCAAGCCCCTTTGCAGGTGTTTATGACCAAACAATTGACAGGGAAAGTGCTTATGAAATTTTAAGTTCATTATTTGTAAGCGGTAGGGAAACTGCAAATGTTGCCAAACAAACATTTATACCGACAATACAAACCTATGAGCAATCAATACCAAGTTTTGGTGCGCCGGTTAGCTCTAAATTTGAGCAGACTCAAGTTACAGAGCAAGTTGTTACAAAACCTGAATACCTTGTGTTCGACCCGAAAACAGGGCAATATGTGCCTGTACAAGCCCCTGAAAACAATGCTTATGTACCAAAACAAGTTGAAACAAATATTACAGAGGTACAACAGGCAAGGGGTGTAGTATTACAACAATCTAAAGAGATGGCTAAGCGTGAAGCCGAGATAATAAAACAAAACGAAAAGGCGGAAAAAGAAAGATTAGCAGTAGAACGCAGGCAAAGGCAAGATGAATTAAGGGAAGAAAGAGCCCAACGTGCCAGAAAAAATGATTCTATTATCGGTAGAGTTGTTAATAGTGCTGTAAGCAGTGTGGGCAGAGAAGTAGGAAGAACACTTACAAGAGGCGTTCTTGGTGTATTTGGCGGTAAAAAAAGATAATAAAAACTTATAATTACTTTTAAAGAAAAGGATGATGTAAAGTGATTAAAAAGGAAAGGTTTCCTGGTAGTATTACAGATGTTCACGGAATAAGAGTAGGTCAAGTAGAAAATATTGAGGCAAGAACGGGTGTTACAGTTGTTAGAGTAAGCCGTGATGGTGCCGTACTTGGTGTAGATGTTCGTGGCGCTGCTCCGGGCACTCGCGAAACGGATTTAGCAAGGCCGGGCAATTTGGTAAAAAATGCGAATGCTGTTGTATTGAGCGGCGGAAGTGCCTATGGTCTTGCAGCGGCAGATGGTGTAATGCAATACCTTGAATCTATAGATGTAGGCCTTGATATGGGAGTTTGCAGAGTACCTATTGTTCCGGCAGCCGTGCTATATGATTTAGGTGTGGGCAATGCAAAAGTTAGACCGACAGCAGAAATGGGCGCCGAAGCATGTATGAGTGCCACAAAAGAAGTTTGGGAAGGCAAATATGGTGCGGGTTGTGGTGCAACTGTAGGTAAAATAGTACCCGGAACGATACCAGCAACAGGTGGTGTAGGTACAGCATCAATAAAGCTCAATACAGGTGTTACTGTCGGTGCAATTGTTGCAGTAAATGCAGTTGGTGATATTTATCACCCCCATACCGGTGAACTTGTTGCATGCGGTACTCTTAAGGATGGAACTCCTATAAAAGCAATGGATTTATTATATGGTAATCCGCCGGTTCCCAGCGCACCCCGCTTTATGGAACCCGGGCAAAATACTACAATAGCTGTTATTGCAACGGATGCTATACTTAATAAGGAAGAAGCAAATAGGCTTGCGACTGTTGCTCATGACGGTTTTGCAAGAACAATAATGCCGGTACATACCCAAATGGACGGAGATACTGTATTTGCCTTAGCCACAGGCAGAGTAGATACTGATACTAATTTTATGATGTTGTCCATGGCGGCATCTGAGGTTATGGCAAGGGCAATTTATAATGCCATAATTGCAGGCGGAAAAAATTGATAGGCATTGGCGTTGATATTTGTAGCATATCCAGAATAGAGTCGGCTATAAATAAAAATAAAAGCTTTTTAGATAAGTGCTATAACATAAAAGAAATTGAATACCTAAATTCAAGAGGTAAGTTTTTCATGGATAGTGCAGCAGCTATGTTTGCTGCAAAAGAAGCCACTATTAAAGCTTTAAAAAGTGGAATAGCAATAATACCGCTATCAAGTATAATAATATTACATGAGCAAAACGGTGCACCCTATATTAAACTGGAGGGTAAGGCTTTGGATGTGTTTAATAATTGCAATGCAAAAGAAATTCACTTATCCATAAGCCACGAAAAAGATATGGCCATAGCTTTTGTAATAGTAGAATAATTTTAAAATCATAAAAAAAGTAGCTGTTTTATAAGCTACTTTTTTTATCGTCATTTAGAAAGTGTAATTAAAATATTCAGATTCTTCTGCCACATCATCAAAAACATTTAGCATGCGCTCTACATCTTTTTTATAAACGCCATTTATTTGATTAAAATTAATTATTTCTATGCTTGTTTTTGTAAACAATGTACTTAAAGAGTCGTATAAAGCATCTAGATTATAGCCGTAATAGTCCTCAAAACCAAGCTCCTTACTTAAAAAGCTATGAATTTCAGCAATGCTTTTAAATTTGCTTAAATCCAACAATACTTGTTTTATCATTTTTTGCCTCCTTCATATAAAAGCTCAAAGCTTTTATAATGATCTCCTGTGTAATAGATATAACCGTCGTTTGAATAAACTATCCTTTTTTCATTGCGCTTTTTGCCATTATAATCTATATCACATTCAAAATATTTTTTGCCGTTTTCTTTAGGTAAAAGCTCTTCATAATTACCAAATTTATCACCGCCTATACTTTTACCGGGAGCAACATCACCAACATAGTTGATATTGTTGTCCCAACCCAATTTTTCAGCTTCCTTTTTTGTTATAAAGTTGCTTGGTAATTTGTTATAAGTATGAATGTACAGGGCAACACCTTCTTTACTTGTATAGGAGCCTTCTTCATCAAGGTTTGTATTAACCTGATTATCATTGCTTTGAACAACGGCGGTTTTTTTATCTTTAACAGGTAAATTAAAGTGAGGCGCTATATCCAAGCCAAGAAAGTTTGCTGCAACATAAGCAACTATAAGAATTATAACTCCAATTATGGACTTTTTAGTTTTCATATTATTCTCCTTACTTATTTTAGTTTTCTTTATTTTTAATAA
>JAAZPT010000352.1 GCA_012797085.1 Christensenellaceae bacterium
ATATATAAAGACGGAATAAGAATAAAAAACACACCTTATTATAATAAGGGCAACGGTCCATTTTTTAATATATATTATAATATGGCAGAGTCGGGTACTTATAAAGTTGTTTTTTTTGTAAAGGATAAATATGGAAAAATAAAAACCAAAGCTGTTGACGGTATAGTATATAACCTGTTCGATGAGCCTATTATAGTAGATATTATTTTTAGAGAAAATAGAGTTTATTTGGGAGAGCGTTTTTATGTAATGACAGATATTAACAATGGTTATGCGGCAAATATAGCTTATAATGTTTATAAAGACGGAGCTTTATACTATAAAAGCAACTTTAGGTCAATAGCCAATGGGGATGGGCGTAATGATTGGGTTTTTAAACCAAACCATTTAGGTAAATATACCGTTGAAGCCGTAATTAGAAGCGCCACCGGGGAAATAATCAGTAAAACCACAGCAAACTTTTGTGATGTATTAGAAAAGTAATTTATTGCTTTAGTGCAATGTCAAAACCTGGTTTTGTTACTGAATGCTTTATAAAAAACAAACAAAATACCGGCTATAGCCGGTGTTTTTGTGCCTGCAAGGCATTATATCTAAACCAATTAAAAACATTGACATTTAAAGTTTGTTGTTGTATAAATAAAATATAAAGATATTATAAATATTTTACAAAGTTATAAACTTCATAAAATATTGGAGGTAATTATGAGCTATTTAAAAAAATTGATTAGCATATTGCTTATAGCTGTATTGATGTTAAGCAGTATACCCCTTGTATCAACTGAGTCTGTAGAGCCCTTAGCCTCCACAGAAACCCCGGCGCTGTCAGAACAAGCCGTACCGGAAGAGATCCCATCGGCAGAAGTTCCTGCGCCTACAGAAGCTCCACCGGCAGAGCAAGCTCCGGCTCCCACAGAAGTGCCACCTGCACCAACGGAAGCCCCTGTAGCGACGGAAGCCCCTGCACCAACAGAAACTCCTGCACCCACGGAACAGCCCGCACCCACAGAGCAGGCCACACAACAGCCCTTGCCAAGCCCAACGGTACAGGGAAATGCAGTAGATAAAACAGGTTGGGAGAATGCGCCTCAAGAAGCCTATATAATTGGAAACAATGTAGGTATAGGAAATAGTTTTGAAGTTGTTGCAGGACCGGCTTTTTGCGGAACAGGTAAATTTACCTATGCATATTATATTTACTATGGCAATACAATAGTTCAAAGAACAACTTACAGTAAAAACTACAGCTATATGTACACGCCAAAAACAGTAGGCAAATACTATGCCCTTGTGTTTGTAAAAAATGAAAAGGGTGAAATAAGAACATTAAAAACAAATATAATTGATGTTTTTGAAAAACAATATCCCCTTGAAGTAAATTTAAATGCCAATGATGATATTTTAAATATAGCTTTAGGTGATACAGCAAGTTTTAGTATTAATAGTAAGTATGGAGATGAAGCCGCACCTCACATGCATGCCTATTATGTATATCGCAATAATAATGTTATAGAGAAATTTCCCTATAAACAGGCGGAGAGGAATAAAGTATCCGGTTGGCATACCACAAAAGTATACTACACGCCAAAAAGCCCGGGTAAATATAAGTTCGTGTTGTTTGCAAAGGATGCAGCGGGAAGTATAAAAACATATACAACAGATGAATTTTTAGTAACGGCATCCCCTTTGGATTTGCGTGCAAATGTTGCCCTTAAAGAGTATCATATAGGCTCCGTAGTCAACATAACAGTACGGGCAAGCGGAGGCACAGGTACATACCAATATGCCTACTATGTTTATAAGGATAATGCCATATTAGAAAAGTTTGGCTATACGGCCAATGCACAATTTAACTATGCTCCAAAAAGTGAGGGTAAATACTATGTGCAGGCCTTTGTAAAGGATAGCCTTGGCACTACTAAAGCAAATTACACCCAGGAATTTGTTGTACAAAAAAATCCTGTATCATTGGATGTGAAGATTGATAGGTTTGGCTATAACAAAAAGCTTGAATTTTTTGTATATCCCGAAGGAGGAGTAGCGCCATATAAATATGCCTACTATATATATAAAGATGATGCCATTGTGGAAAAACTTCCCTATACAGACGGTGAATGGGACAATATAGATGCTTATTATCATAATTTTATATATAAACCAAAAAGCTCAGGTAAATATAAAGTGATTGTTTTTGTAAAGGATTCCTTAGGTACAATAAAAACAACAACACTTAAAGATATTCAAATTATTATAGATTTAAATATCAATCCAAACCCCAAAATTTAAAACGATATAACCTTAGGCAATGCTATTAATGTAAAAATAGATGCAAGGGATGGAGAAGGTTTTTATAAATATGCCTATTATATTTACAAAGATGGTGTTTTATTGGAAAGGTTGCCATATACAAACAATGCAAACCTTGCTTATAAGCCAAAAACCACAGGTGTATATAAAATAGTAGTGTTTGTAAAGGATGATATCGGCAAAATTGTTTATGGCACAAGCAACGACTGTATTGTTAATGCAGCCTCAAAGCTAAAATTCGACGATGTGATTATTACTGAAGAAGCCGCACCTAATGATTTAATTGCTGTAACAACATATGTACAATATGGAGTTGCTCCCTACCAATATGCTTACTACATATATCATAACAACAATATAATTAAAAGAACAAGCTATTCTGAATATAATCAAACTTATAAATTTATAGCAACAAAAGTCGGTGATTATAAAGTTACCGCCTTTGTAAAGGATGCAACAGGAGCCATAGTATATAGAGGATCTAATAGTTGTGTGGTTTCAAACAATCCTCCAATCACTTATCAAGATATGATTATAAATCCTTATCATAAAATAATCTCATCAATTGTATATATGGAGTTTGCTATTAGTGGAGGAATGGGACCCTATGAGTATGCTTACTATGTATATAAAGATGGAATAAGAATAAAAACCACACCCTATTATAATAATGTCAACAATAAAAGTGTTTATATAAAATATAATATGTTAGAATCAGGTACTTATAAAGTTCTTCTGTTTGTAAAGGACAAATTTGGAAAAATAAAAACCCAAGCCATTGATAACATAGTTTTTGACCTGTCCGTGAAGCCTGATATAACAAGTATTAATATTGTACCGACTACTATTTATTTGGGAGAGGAGTTTGATTTAACTACATTTGTTGACAATGGATATAGGGCAAATATAGCTTATAATGTTTATAGAAACGGAGCTTTATACTATAAAAGCAATTTTATGCCAATAGATGATTGGTATGGGTTTGGTATGGTGTGGAGCTTTAAACCAAGCCATTTAGGCGACTATATCTTTGAAGCTGTAGTTATAAGCTCCACCGGACAAATAGTAAAAGAACAGTCAGCTAATTGTACAGTAATAGAATTAGAACCATAGTATTTATTGCTTTAATGCAATGCCAAAACTTGGTTTTGTTACTGAATGCTTTATAAAAAACAAACAAAACACCTGCTGTATGGCCGGTGTTTTGTTTAAATTTAAAAACAAGAAAGGCTCCCATTTTGGAGCCTTTTTTATATGAGAAATGTGATTATGCATGGAACTTCTTATAGACAAGACCAAAGGCGACCACGATGGCCAGGGCCATTATCAACAAGTACATGGAGGTTGCGGCAGTATCTCCGGTATGGGGAAAATCTACACCCTCATTGGAAACGGTCGCAGGAACAATGCGAACGTTCACATTGTCGGAATCTGTGGCGTAGAATGTGCTGAACTTATAGGCGAAGTGCTGGGGCAACAGTATGCCATCTTTCCCTATATTCAGTTCAAAAAAGTTCATAACATTGTCATAAATGGCTCTCAGAGCGTTGTATCGGAGTCCGGTGGATATCATTGAGCCGTCCGGATAGCTAAAGTGTAGCTGGGTGCCGGTATCGTTTACACGGAAAGTGTGCATCGGCTCGCCGGGGTACATGAATCTCTGGGGAAGTTGGATCTCTATCTTGTCCAAGTTGTTTTTGGAGGCCGGTACGATGGATTTATTGTAGTCGGTTGTGAAGATTACCTTCGCGCCGGCATAGGTGCCGGATTGTAAACGCACGGTGTAAGTTATCTTCTGGTTCGCTGCAGCAGTGCCTGTAGCTGCTATAGAGTAGAGCAGAGTCTTGTCTCTGTTGACCAGGTGACCGCCGCCGATCTCACCCAGACCGTAATCCAGGGAATCGTGCACCTCTTTAGGGGTTGTGGGCAAGGGTAGAAACTTTGTGCAACCGCGAGCGCCTTGAAATTCCGCTCTGATAATGCCATTGGCGTTGCCAACTACAACAGCGGAGCCGGTGATTACATAGGTCCTGTCGCCAACTATGGTAGGGTCGGGCAACCTTGCAAATAGGCGGCTGCGTATTTCGTTGCCTCTATTGTCCTCTTCATAAAACGTGAGGGTAGTTCCGCTTGTAGAGCTATTATCGGTGATGGTGAATACTCGTATACTTAGCCTATCGAACTCCACGACGTCGGAGCTTAGTAGTACCCAGGGAGCGATATAATCGTAGTTAGCCATTGTGATAAGATCCTTATTAGGCGTCTTGAAACAGAGGGCGAAGTTCATGGTGCTGCCTTTCACGAAGGTCTTGTTGTCAGGAACGGGCTGTATGGTCAGCATGCCCAAGTTGGTGCTCGGGCTCTCCACTACCAGCATGTTGATATCGGTATAAGGGGGGATGGCGGTTACGATAGAGGAAAAGCTGTTCAGTCCGGTGATGGCGGAGGCGGATGACGCCAACGCAAATACCATGATCAATACAAAAATCAGAGATATGGTTTTCTTCATGGTGAATCCCCTTTCGAAGTAAACACTTGTATTTTTGTGACGATGCTTTGCTTGCGTTTGTAAGTAAAACTCTTTTCACCCGTCATTATATCATATAAGAGGGAAAAGCGGCAATACCTTTTAATAAATAAAATAAGCGATATATTAATCAGAGCCTACATCAAAAAATTTGGGAGGGTACTTCAAACCCTTAGTATTTTTGCCTTGTTGCCATAGTATGTCGGGGAAAAACTCTTATGCTGCCAATTGCTTGCGTTAAAATGGAGTACCGTGCACACTACGTCCCTCTGAGGATGTTATCCTCCATTATATGTTCGATGGAATAGCAGACAATAGGCCTAATATTTCAGCCTTTTTGTGTTTTCAAGCAGTCCTTGTTCTCTGCAATTATTGCAACATTGTTGATACTTTCTTTTTACAATAACATCAAAGCATTCCCTGTTCGGTAGTTTGTTTCGTATGATCCCTGCGATATAAAAGTTGCGGATATTTACGGCAAAGTTGCTTGCCTTTTTTTGCTCTTTGGATAAGACCTATATCTCTGTCCCTCGATGCTAATATAGTGGTAGGGATCATTAAGTTTGAATCCTTTCATATGTGGTTTTTCCAATGTAGTTTTTCCAAACACAATTTTATGGGATTATTCTTTTTGAGTCATTTTTGTTATTGTGTTTGCAGTGTAAACTTAATATATAAAAATAATAGTGTAATTTTTATATAAATCAAACAAAGGGACATACAAAAAATTATTATATTATATTTTATAACACTATAAATCCATAATAAAAAATTATTTATCTAAACATTTCAAATAATATTGACTTTAAAGCTTAATTGATATATAAATAAATTATTGAAAACAATGTTTACAGCAGACATGTATTGGAGGGCAATTATGAGTAATATAAAAAAGATAATATCAACAATGTTAATAGCAGTATTATTGCTAAGCATTATACCCTTTGGGGCAACCGAGCATGTAGAACCGACCCCAACGGAAGCATCGGCTCCGGTGGAAGAGTCGGCTCCGTCAGAACAAAGCGAACTAACAGAAGTTCCTGTATCAACGGAAGCTCCACCTGCTCCAACGGAAGCTCCTGCTCCGACAGAGCAAGCGCCAACTGAGCCACCGACACCAACGGAAGCCCCTTCTTTGACAGAAGCCCCACCCGTTGCAACAGAAATACCCATAGAGGAGCCAACAATAGCCCCTGCTGTTGAAGAGCCAACAATTACACCTACGGAACAGCCTACACAGCAGCCCTCGCCAAGCCCAACCGTACAGGCGGAAATTGTGGATAAAACAGGTTGGGAGTATGCTCCAAATGAGGCCACTGTTTACCCCGAAGAAATAGGCCTGGGAAACAGCTTTCAGGTTAATCTGAACGCCTATAATGCATCAGGTGGCACAGGTAAGTTTACCTATGCGTTTTATATTTACAACGGCAACACAATAGAGCACAAATCTGCATATAGTAGTTATGAAGCCATAACTGATAAAGCCCCTATAAGCTATAAATATACTCCAAAAACAACAGGAAAATATCATGCCCTTGTGTTTATAAAAAATGAAAAGGGAGAAATAAGAACATTAAAAACAATAAGGATGGTTAATGTTATTGAAACCATTATGCCCATAAATGTAATGGCAAGTGTTCTTAACGGCGCTTATCCCGGCAATATAGTTTTAGGTGATGAAAAACGCTTTTTTATTGGAAGCGGGGGAGGCAATGAGGCTACGCCCCATATGCATGCCTACTATGTATATAAAAATAATCAACTTATAGAAAGATTCCCTTATAAACAGGCAAATGACTCTGGAGAAGTGGGCTTTGAATCGGAAGTGTTTTATACTCCCAAAAGCCCGGGCAAATATAAGTTTACAGTATTTGCCAAGGATTCATCAGGCAAAGCAGCGTCATATACCACGGAAGAGTTTTTAGTAACAGCCTCTGAGTTGAGTGTACGTGCTAATGTAAATAAAAATGTTGTTCTTGGGGAAACTGCTAATATAGTTGCAGAGGCAAGGGGAGGCTCAGGCACATACCAATATGCCTACTATGTATATAAAAATAATGCCGTAATTCAAAGGGTATGGTATACGGCAAATGCACAATTTAAATATACCCCAAAAAGTGTAGGGACATATAATGTGAAGGTATTTGTAAAGGATAGCCTTGGAAATATAACAACGGATACCACCCAGGATTTTCTTGTAACAAGCACGCCTTTAGTTACCTTAAATGTGAGATTTAAGGGCGTATATTCTGATCCGCACTATAATAATTGTATTTATTATTCAGTAGAGGCCGATGGTGGGGTACCGCCCTATAAATATGCTTATTATATATACAAAAATAACAGCATAGTAGAAAAACTACCCTATATTGATGGTGATGATAATGTGCTGTATGGCTATGGGGATAATAGTTCCTATATACCCAAAAACTCGGGAACATATAAAATACTCGCCTTTGTAAAGGATGCTACGGGAATAATTAAAACCGCAGTAAGCGAAGACATTGAATTTAATAATGATTTAATAATGGTAAGAGCTCCATTTATTCCATACAGTATATTTATAGGCGAGGGCATGTATGTACAAACTTATGTAAAGTATGGTGAGGGTTTTTATAAATATGCCTATTATATTTATAAAGATGATAAGCTATTGAAAAAACTGCCCTATTCAAACAATGCAAACTTTGTATATAAGCCGGAAACTATAGGTACATACAGAATACAAGTGTTTGTAAAGGACGATTCCGGAAAAATTGTTTATGGCACATCCAACAACTGTAATGTTATGGAATATGAGGGATATACAAAGCCCCCAACTATTGAAGAAGTAGATGTAGATATTACAAGATTCTGTTTGCCCAATGATCAAATTTATGTTGAAACATATGCCTATGGCGGTGGTGAACCCTACCAATGCGCCTACTACATATACTTTAACAACAATTTAGTTAAAAAAACCGCTTATTCTGAATTTGAATATGATAGATACTTTAACTTTACAGCAAAAAACATCGGTGATTATCATGTAATTGCTTTTGTTAAGGATGTAACGGGGAAAATAGTATATAAAAAATCCAACACCTGTGTTGTTTCAAACAATCAACCGCCTTACTATAAAGAAATGAATGTAAATTTAAATATCTTTCGAACTACTCCGGTATTAGAAACTTATTGTAATGTTAATG
>JAAZPT010000353.1 GCA_012797085.1 Christensenellaceae bacterium
TGTTTAATTTTTATAGTTATAAACTTTAAGCCCTTATCAGCTCTTGAAATATTTCATTCAAACTGCCGTGCCTTAGGCCGCTGCCTTCCAGTGTGCCCTCTATATAGCCTTCAACAATGAAACAGTCCATACCAAGTTTGGCGGCTGCTCCGTCTTCCTCAATATTGTTGCCTATCATAATGCATTCGTTTGCTTCAAGATCAAATTTTTTCAATATTTCTTTATAATAATTCAGGTTGGGCTTGCAATAACTGCTATTCTCAAAAGTAGTTATATATTTAAAATCATCATAGTCCAAGCCTATCCATTTAAGCCTGCTTTCTACGGCAACAGGCGGAAATAAGGGGTTTGTGGCTAAAATTACATTGTAGCCCCTTTGTTTTAGTCCATTAACTATAAGGCTTCGATTTGCATGAATACCTAACAAATCCTTGGTTTTATTAAAATCATTGGCATAAAAGTCTAAAAAAACTTCATTGGCCTCTTCCAAATCAACAGGCACAAGTTTTCCAAACACTTGCCAAAAGCGCTCACTGTTAAGCATGGTGCCATCATTATTTTGCATAGCCTTTGTGCCTTCCCAAATGGCTTTAACAACAAATTTAGGGTCAAATTTTTTAAATTTTTTTACGAGTAAACCGAAATAGGTTTTTACAAAATCGTCCTGTGTAAAGGGAATTAGGGTTCCATCGAGGTCAAACAATACTGTTTTAATTGCCATAATGCACCGCCTTTCCAGTATATAATAACACATTATGGAAAAATTATGCAATCTATTTAAAATTATTTAACAATAATTGCTTTACTTTAAAGTGTTATTTGTATATAATATGCTTACAAAAGCCGAAAAGGGGTGTAGTTATGCGCAAGAGACTTTTAGCATTGTTGTTATTAATATTGTTGGTATTTAGCGAAGCAGCCATGGTAATTAGCCAGGCAGGCCCTTATTTAGATGTTGATAACCCTGAAGATATGCCTTATAAAACTAAATACACATTTAAAAAGGTTAATGTTGAAAAGGTAATAGAAGGGTCTAAGGATGGCAAAGTTACAGTGGAACTTAACAATATTAAGCTAAAAACCACACGTGGCCGTAAAGTTGTTGTTACCGTAAGCCTTTATTATAGAAGCAGCAACGGTAAATATTGGAAGTGCCCAAAATCCTGCATAAAGCGTGTTACTGTAACCGGTAAGGAAAAGAATTATAAACTAACATTTAAAATACCTAAGGGCGTTGTGTTTTATGTAAGGCTTACAAAAAACAAACATCTGAAAAATACAGTAACCGGCAGTATGAGGATACGAGATTAGCAGGTATTAATAGTTTACTTTAGAACTTTGGAAAAAGAACAAAAATTATTATAGTGTTTTAAAAAAGGGAGTTGTACTCCCTTTTTTGTTATACAGTCTAAAGTTTTACATGAAATTTTTATTTTTTATTATCAGGCAAAAGTATAAAAAACTCAACGCCATCGGTTTTGTTTTCGAGCCTGTATTGGCCATTGTGCATATTAACAATGGATTTTACTATGGCAAGGCCTAAGCCTGTACCCTTTTGCTTGTTTTTGCCTTTATAAAAACTGTCGAATATATAGGGGATATCCTCTTCATCTATATTGTTGCCGTCATTATATACACTTATGAGCAAGTTATTGTCCAAGGTGGTTAGCTTGAGTTTTACTTGTTCTTTAGCATGCTTGCCCGCATTATCCAAAAGGTTTCGAATAAGCCTTTCCACCTTTGGCATATCTATATTTATGCTAATATTTTCCAATGTGTTATTGACTGTTAACTCTTTACCGTACTTGCTTACAATAACATCATATGAGGGTATGGCGTTTTCTATTGCCTGTTTTATGTTTACGTTTTCTATATTGGCCTTTTGATGCTCTAAACTGCTGTATTCAAGCAATGTTTTTATCAGATTATTCATACCCTTGGTTTCTTTGTACAGCTTTTGTATAAGTTCATCCCGCTCTTCATCGTTTTTATATACATTATCATATATAAGCTCGGCATAGCCTTGTATAACTGCAAGGGGAGTTTTAAGCTCATGGGTGGCTTGGGCAAAGAATTGCTTTTGCAGTTTATCCAAGCTTCTTTCCTTAGCCAATTGGCTTTCCAGCTGTTGAATATTGCTTAACAACTCTTGATACATAAGCTGTATGGAGTTATGAAGTTGGCCTATTTCATCCTTGCGTTTGCTTGTAATTAAGGCTTGAACTTCTTTGCTTTTCATGGCAAGGGCCATATCATTAAGCTCTAATATGGGCCTGCTTATGTTTGAGGATAAGTAATAGGCTATAACAATCGCTATCAATATACCTATGGGGAACATATATAAAAACAAAGTAAGCATTATATTGCTTGCCCTTGTAAGCTCCTCTGTAGGAACATCATAAAAAATTTTTGTATTATCAACTTCTATTATAAAGCTATGTATTTGCTTGTTGTTTGCACCGTATAAAAAGCCTTGTTCACCATACCTTTGCCCTCTGTTTAAGCTGCCTTTACCCCTGCCCTTTTGCTGCTGCACGCCCTGACCCTGCTGTGTGCCCCCTTCGTCAAAGGAATACACGAAACCGCCATAACGTTCTTGCAAAGCATAAAATTCGTCCAAAATTTCCGTCTTTTCCAAATTTTTATATTCCTTAATACGCTCCACGGCCTTTGTAATTTCTTTAAGCTTTGTGTTTTTATAGTATGTAGGCAAAACAAAGCGTAAGGCTGCCGCCATTAAGACAAATATAATTATTATAAGCCCTATAAGCATAAGGAATATGCGCCTGGACAAAGGGCTGTTTTTAAGTTTAAAGCTTTTATTATTCATATTGCACCATTCTGTAGCCGAAGGACCTTATAGTTTCTATTGCCGCCCCTTCCTTCGGGCCTAATTTTTGCCTGAGGCGTTTTATATGGGTATCAACGGTTCTTTCATCGCCAAAATAATCGTTTCCCCATACGACATTGAGTATTTGATCCCTTGTTAAGGCAATGTTGATATTATCAACAAAGTACAACAAAAGGCTGAATTCAATCGGGGAAAGGGCAAGGCGCTCGCCGTCGGCAAATACCTGCCTGTAATCCCTTTGAATTTTTAAGCCGTTTATGCTTAGCTCCACATTGGCGGATAAAACGTTAGACCTTTTAAGCAGAGCCTTTACCCTTGCAAGGAGTTCCTTTAAACTGAAGGGCTTTGTTATATAATCATCTGCACCTAATTCAAAGCCCATAAGCTTATCCTCCTCCGCCTCCCTTGCGGTAAGCATAATAACCGGGGTGGCGCCTTTTTTTCGTATACGCCTTAGTATGCTCCAACCGTCGGTATCAGGAAGCATAACATCTAAAAGCACGGCATGAAATTCATTATATTCTAAGGCAGCAAAGGCTTCTTCGCCATTTGCCGCCACTGTTATATCGTAATTTTCTTTGCTTAAATAGGTTTCAACTATTTTACTTATGCGCTCATCATCTTCTACAAGCAAAACTTTTATATTATACATAATCTATCTGTCCCTTATTTGAAACTATTAGCTGTGCTTAATATATTATACTATAAATTAAAGCATAGGGTATAGTCGTTTTTTAATATTAATTAAAGGGGCAATCGGGATTTGAATTCCTTCCTTTACCGTTTTGATTTGATGTGTTATTGTTTTGCCATTGGTTCCTGCCCCTGCCGGGATTTTGATTGTTGCCTTGATTTTTTTGTTTACCGTTGCCGAAATTGTTTCCTTGGTTTTTTTGATTACCGAAGGTATTGCCTTGACTGTTTTGTGCATTTTTTCTTCCGAAGTTGTTTCGGTTATTGCCTTGCAGGCCTGTTGTTTCCCTTGTATAAGCTCTTTCATATGAGTTTAAATGATTTTCCGAGCCGGCTTTCAGGTATTCAAAAAGGGTTTTAACTTCTTCGGGTAAATTGCCTTGGGCTAAAAACTTTTCATACATGGCTATGTTATCAATTTCTGCTTGTATTTCCTGTTTATAAGCCTCTGCAATAGTATCTGCCACAGTAACTTCCGCAGCTTTTAGTTCAGGTACGGCAATGTTCAATTTGTTGTACACGGTTTTAATAGCTTCTGCATGTCTTCCCTCTGCAACTACTATATTGCTTGTGGGCCTTGAGCTGCCAAACTTTTCAATAAAAGCATTATATAGTGCTTGGGCGTTAAGTTCATCCTGGTATGCATATTGGAGCATATCCTCCAATGTGTAGGTTTCCTCTGCAATTGCTACTGAGCTTATTGCAA
>JAAZPT010000354.1 GCA_012797085.1 Christensenellaceae bacterium
AGCTATTTCCAGCTCATTCCGTCCCTCACTTGGGTAAACGCTGTTTTCAACAACTATATCCCTAAATAAAAAGTTGTCGTTAAAACCCAAAGCTTTGGATGTTTCTAATAGTTTTTCATCCCCTAAGCTTAAGGCAATTTTTGCAAAAGTATTATTACATGATACCTCAAAGGCCTTTTTTAGACTTATTGGCCCATGAACAGCCCCATTTGCATCCTTTATAGTATGGTTGTCCAATACAACAGCGCCATCGCAATTAAACTCACTGTTGGCAAGCTCTGTATCAAATTGTAAAACACTTGCCATTGTTATTATTTTATAAGTGCTGCCCGGCGGCAATGTACTTTGTGTAACTCTATTCCAAAAAGGTCGCCTTTCATCTGTAAATGCGGATTTTGGAATATTTACCGGGTCAAATATCGGCATGCTGACAAGGGCTATTATTTCTCCCGTTTTATAGTTCATAACAACTATGCCCGCACCCTTATTTCTAAGGTCTTTATCCTCATTAAACTTATTTACTATATAAGTATTAAGTTCCGAGTCAACGGTAAGTTGAATATTGTCGCCATAACGTTGTTTTCCGTTTATAAATTGCTCTATGCGCTCACTAAGGGATGTATCAAAACCGTAAAGGTAACGAGCCTGAAACTTTTCTACACCGTTTGACACTTGGTTTTGAGAATCACCCAACAGATGAACAACAGCACTGCGTTTTAGTTTATCGTTTTGATATTTTCTATTGCCATCACTATCTGTATATGCCAACACAACACCGTTTCTATCTATAATTTTACCCGGTACAACTACATTTTTATCGGAAAGAACCCTTGTATTTCTACCATAGGCAAACCAACGGGTACCATATACATTTATACTATAAATAGAATAAGTAAAAACTATTACAAGCAACATAATAAGAAGGAATGTAACTATTCGTATTCTTGACCTTAACTCTCTCAAGCACAATCCCCCTTACACATAATTGTCCATGTAGCTCATATAAATATCACCATGTAAAGTATCCCCATTATAGCAGGCAACACCTTGTAAAACACCCACAAGTCCCATGCTGCTTAACAAAGACGAGCCTCCATAGCTAACAAAGGGCATTGTAATACCGGTTAAAGGTATAAGCTTTATTACTCCACCAATTATTACAAAAGTTTGTATGCATAACATAGCAGTACAACCTAATGCTAATAATGAATGAAAACGTGTTGATGAGCTGCGAGCGATAAAGCTGCCCCTAAGTACCAGTATAGCATAAATTGCAAGAACAAGCCCACCAAATAGTATACCGAACTGCTCACATATAACAGAAAATATAAAGTCTGTATAATAAATCGGTATTACGCTTGGATTTCCCAAGCCTAAACCCATACCTAAAAGACCACCTGAGGCTATTGCAACAAGGGATTGTACAAGTTGATAGCCACTGTTTTCATAATCTGCCCAAGGATTTATCCAAATTGCTACACGTTTTTGCACATGGTCAAATTTTTTATAACCATATATAGCGGCACCTATTCCGGCTACAATAAACATTGCAATAATTCTAAGGCTGCCACTGGATGCATAGTACATTACAAGGGCTGTTGAAAAATAAATTAATAGAGCACCCAAGTCTTTTTGTCGCATAAGCAAAAGCATACAAACACCCAAAAACAACATCCAACTAAGCTTTTGATATCGACTCATTGTATATGCAAAAACAATAATCAATGTTATCTTTACAAGCTCACTGGGTTGTATGGATATGCCTGAAAAGAATATCCAGTTTTTAGCACCGTTTATTTCCCTGCCAAATAATAAGGGTAACAAAAGCAATGCTATACTTATTGGGTATATCAACCAGGAAACAATATCCCACTTGGGTATAAAACGTACAAACATAAGGCAAAAGAGCATAAAAATAGTACCTACTCCATAGTAAACCGCCTGTTGTATTCCCCTTTCTATATTTGTACTGTATAATATTAAAACCCCAAGTCCGCAAAGAAAGCTTACAAGACACATAAGCAACCTATCTACCGGAAACAATTTTGGCAGAAGGTTCATATTAAAATATAACACTAATGGTATAGCAAATATCATTACAATGTTTCTATAATCATAGGTTTCTGCAGGTTTAAGGGCAATTAAACCAAAGCCGGTAATAAAAAAAGCTATAATTGTAGCCGATAATCTTCTTGCAGCTCTATCGCGTTTTTTATTTATTCTAGGTGAACCTATTTCCATTAACGTTCACCCCCTATATGTGAAAAATCCTCCATATCAGGATCTATATATTCTTCTTTATCATTATCAATACCATCTATGTTTTCTGCATCTTCGTCATACTCATCATCATAATATTTATCATCTTGCTCAGAGTCTACATATTGTTCATTATATGTATCATTAGCATAGTTGGTTTGATTATACATGTTTTGAGTATACAAATTATCCATATGCATTTGTTGCATATAGGCTTGCATTGCAACAGGGTTTGGCACCATATATGCCTCGTTTGCGGCATTAGGAGCATAAGGTACACCTAAGCCAGCAAAAAACAAAAATTTAAGCTGAACATCCCCAATTACTAAATAGGAGCCGTGCAATATATAGGCTTTTTTATTTTTCCCGCTAAGCTCTATATGGTCAACAACAACCTTTGCATTGCTGATTATTTGTATATAAAGACCTTTATTTTCTTCAAAGCGAAAACACAAATGATGTTTTTTTACCAGTTGAGATTTTATTTGAATATCGCAGCCATGGCCGGAGCCCATATCACCTTCCCGTGGTATTGATATTATTTGGCCTTGGGGCACTTGGCTATTGCCAACTAGAACTATAGCCTCGCCAACATTGCCGGCGCTTGGTACGGATTTTACTTTACGGGTCCAGGCCCTATTATCCCTACCGAGCCATAAAAAAGACCTTATTACAATAACAAAAAGCAAAAAAACGAACCAATACCTTGCTGCAAGTGATGTTAGTTCAAACACTTCTTTTGTCAAATGGTTCGCCTCCAAATAATACAATAGCATGGCAAGCATATGCTTGCCATGCATTTTTATTAAATTAATTTAAAATTATTCTTGAACAGGTTCCGGTGGCATAATGATGTTTAAGAATGTTGCGGGTAACTTTTGCATAAAACCTTCAAGCCAAGCTTGTGCTGCCGGTTGTATTTCTGCTAGGAACTCATTCATTTCTTCTTCACTTAAGGTTAAAATTCTAACTGTTTTTTCTGCCTTAGCAGGTTGAGCCTCAAACACTGTTGTGGGGTCTACATATTGTTCTGTAACTGTAATTGTAGCAACCTTCATGTCGTTTTCGGTAATTTCTGAAGTATAAGCATCAGCAGGACCCATTTTTAGATAAGCATCAAATGTGGTAACAATACCCTTATCATCACTAACTTCGCTATTTATATCCAATGATAAGCCTTGTACATTTTCGTATTGTTCAAATTTAAGAGCGGTAACGCCATGAGCTTTATTGCCATTCCACAAAAGATCGCTCTTAAGCTCAATTTCAACTTTACCTGTGGCTTCATTTACCGCTTCAATAACTACAGCTAAATTATATTGTTGAATCTCTTCATCTGTTGGAACATTAACGGCAAAATTAATATTCATTAAATTTTGATCTTCAGCTTTAACAAACATTTCAGCCTTGTGATTGTAGAAATCGTTTTCTTTTAGCCTATAATAGTTGAAATCCATATTCATTTTGTTTATTTCCGTAGGAACTTCTTCAGCTTTTACTTCTTCCTCAGCCTCTGAGCCTTCTTTAGCAAATTTTTTTCCAAGTTCTGCCATTTTTTGAGAATCTACTGCCATTTCCATGGGTATTTCCATAGCTGCAATGTAAGACTCAGCATCTACAAAGTAATTTATTGTAGCATCAAGGGTAATTGCACCGGTTTTATATGCCTCTAATCCTTGTTGCATAGCTGTAGCAAAATCCGGAGCGGAACCCATGTCCAATGTTCCTGCTTGTTGCATTGCTGCCATTTGGGCTGCCATAGCTTCTTGAACGGTTTCTGAAGACATTATTGTTAAAATATCTTCTGTATTGAGCTTCATTATAACTTGATAAGCTGCCTTATCGTATAAGGGATTTTCTGCGGGATTTTCAACAACTTCTATTGTTTTTGTTTTTTCTTCAATCCATTTATCGAGGACTTCATCACCGGATTTTTCCGGATTTTTTAAATCCTCCATGTCAAACTTCATGCCCTTGTTGTTGATTTCTTCTTTTATTTCATCAAGTTCTTTGCTACTAAAGCCTTTCATGAAAGCTTGTTTTTGCATATCGTTCATGGGTTCGCCAACTTTTTCCATAAAAGCTACGATATCTTCAGCCTTAATTTCAAAAACAGGCGTTTGCATTTGAGAAATTTCTGCAAAAATTGTGCCCTCATCATTTGTATTTAATAGTATTGTAAGTTCCGGAACTGCATTTAAAAGCAAGTTTAAAGCAAACTGATCTTCACCTAAGATGTGGGTTTCAATAGCTAAAGCTTTAATCAAATCGCCATAACCATCTTCTCCATTACTGTTCATTGAAAGTAAGCCTGGTGTAACGCTAAGCTCATATTTAACAACTTGTTCTTTACCGGCTTTTAAGCCAGCTTCTTTATAGTCATTAGCCGGTGATGCAAATGCCATAACTGGTATTATCATTACAAGTAATAACGCTATAAATACTCTTAATTTATTTTTACGCATAATTATCTCTCCTTTTTTATTAACTTATAATACAATTATACAACAACATATTGATTTTGTCACTAATCATTTTTATGGCAAATGGTTGTTTTCATCAATTATTCAAGATTATTTAAGGTTTTTTTCAAAATTTACAAATGCTTTACAGTAATACAAACTATAAAAACTTTATTCGTCTAATTTAGATATAAAGACCTCTATTTCTTTTGCAATTTGTTTGTATTCGTAATTATGTATGTAATGAGGAGAATCTATTATTATAATTTTTCCATTTTTAATTGAATTTATAAAATCCGTATGAATTTTATTCCAATCTTTTTTATCAAAGCCTGTACCCTCGCCATTGGAAGAAAACATCAAAACAGGAACATCAACGACATCCCCTTCAGAAACAAGCTTTGCATTGTTTTTTATTGACTTTATTTCATTAATCATTGCATTTGTTAAAGTTCCGCGATAAAAAATTTTCTTATATAATTCTTTTTCTTCTAAAGACAGTGTTCCATGTTTGATTGCATCACTTTCTGAAAGCTCCGGAATCCAACGTGTAATACCAACTTTTGCAGTAAAAGCAATTATGTGGGTTAATTGCATGTTTATTTTTAATGCTTCATAGGCTTTAGGTACAGACATATCCAAGCCTATAATAGCCGAAACTTCATTTGAATATTTTTGTGCCCAATAGAGAGCTTCTATTCCTGACATAGAATGGGGAGCTAAAATATAAGGACCCGAATGCCCGGCTAATATCAATGCCTGCCTTGTTTCAGCTAATATATTGTCAATATCCCTTGAAATATTAGAATCCTCACTAAAGCCATATCCTGCTTTTTCAACTACAACAATCTTATATTTATTGCTAAGTTCAGAATATAGAGTCTTAAAATCCAGCACAGGGGAACAGGTTCCGCCTACGGACATAAAAACAATTGTATTCTCTCCTTCACCTTCTGAATATACATTCATTAAGTGTCCATTTACATTAACCTGTTGACCAATAGGAATAATATTTTTACTTTCTTTATTTAGTTGTATTCTGTGATATGCAAAACTAATAAAAATAATCAAGGCAAATAGAAGTAATATGATAAGCAAGGCTTTTGTTCCAAATTTAAAAATACGCCTTATCATATATTATTCCCTCCATTTTTACTTTAAACAACATTTATTATATGGTTTTTAATTGAAATTTTTACTAAAAAAATTAATTTGCTTTATTATTAAAATCTTCAACCGCCTTTGCAAGGGCATCAACATGAGCTTGCTTGGTAATAAAACTTGTTACAAAACGAACGGTCACCATATCATTAGGCAATTTTTGCCAAAGGGAAAAATCAAAATTATCTTTTAAGTGCTTATATAAATTTAAAGGTATTATTGGAAACTGTTGATTTGTATAAGAATTTGAAAGAAAATTAAAATCTTTAAAAATTTGCTTTATTTGCATAGCCATATTGTTTGAGTGTTTGCCAATATTTAGGTAAAGATCGTTTTTAAAGAGTTCCGAATACTGTACCCCTATTATAAAACCCTTGGACATAAGGGCTCCACCTTGTTTTACTATATATTTAAACTCATTATTAATATCATCATTTAGCACTACCAATGCTTCACCGAATAAGGCACCACATTTAGAACCACCTATGGTAAAAGCGTCGCAACTTTGTGCTAACAATTTAAACAGGTTCGTTTTATAAAAATCAAGTATATGGGCATAGGCACATGCAAGCCTTGCTCCGTCAACATAAAAATATAAGGAGTATTTTTTACAAACATTTGCTATGGCAACAATTTCATCCGGAGTATATATTGTTCCAATCTCCGTGGGTTGAGAGATATATACCATTTTAGGCTTTACAATATGCTCAAAGGAAGAATCTTCCATATGAGCTATAACAGCTTGTTCTATTTGATAAGCAGTTATTTTACCTGCATTTTCGCCTGTACCCGAGGGCAATGTTAATACCTTATGACCTGTTGATTCTATTGCACCGGTTTCATGAGTGGCAATATGGGCCTCATTTGTGCTGATAACACCTTCATGAGGACGCAAACATGCCTTAATAAAGGTCATATTGCTTTGAGTGCCGCCCGATAAAAACCAAACCCTGCCATTATTAGCACCACAAGCTTTAAGTATTAATTGCTGAGATTCCTTGCTGAAATCATCATCGCCATAGGGGGAATGTATCATGCTGTTTGCTTTATTAAGGGCATTTAATATTTCCGGACATGCTCCTGTTAAATAGTCACAAGAAAAAGAGATCATATTTTTACCTCAATTATAAATTCCCATAGATATATAGCGTTGACCAGTATCCGGCAATAGAGCCACAACTGTTTTACCCTGCGTGTTTAATATGTTTTGCATTTTTATTGCAGCCACAACAGTTGCTGCAGAAGTTATTCCTACAAGTAAGCCCTCTGTACGAGCGATGGTTTTTGCCATGCTGAAAGCTTC
>JAAZPT010000355.1 GCA_012797085.1 Christensenellaceae bacterium
AGCTAATAAATATATAACTAATTATAATGCCAATGTTATTCTGATTGAGGCAAGTGAAACAATATTTTATAATATGAATTATTGCTTAAATCTTGCTGATAAGATTAAAAAATATTGCCAAAAATGCAAAGTTTTAATACTAGGATATTTTTTGATTATATGCTTAAAAGTATTTGTAGATTGTGTTAAGTTAATAATTAATTTAATAATATCATAAATTTGTATAGATTTCAAGTTTTTTTGGTCATTTTCTGCATTTTTAAGTATCAGAATGACATGTTTTAGGATATATCTTTGATTTTCTACAACTTTTTGATGGTATACAGTTATCAATTTGGTATACAGTTATTATATATTATATTTTATTCATGTAAAAAAATCAATACTTTTTTTAACTTTTTTGCATTTAAATTTAAAAAGTTTTATATTGTGTAGACAAATCATATCCATACTTAATAAAAATCTTTGTATGTTGTCTTGACATTAATACTTGTTTTGTATTATATTATATTTATGTAGAAAACACAATACTTTTTAAAATTTTTTTACATTATTTAGATAAAGTGTTAACATTCTATTATTTTTTAATGATTTATCAAAAACATTACATTAATGAAATATTGCTTTTCCTTTGGCAATATTCTATAATGCACATTAGCATAAAATATGTGACCAGTTTCGATATTTTTTTACATAAATATAGGTATTTAGATATGTAAAACAGAATATATGGAACAGAAAGGAATTCTTTTTATGACTCGATACATGATCGGTATTGATATTGGAGGGACTAATTTTCGTATTGGCGCAGTTAATCAGGAATATGAAGTACTCAAACATAAAATTGTTTCCAGTCGAACTTTTTTGGAAATGGAGCGCCCGGTTAACGGACTGCTTGAGGCAATTATTTCCTTCATAAAAGAAATAGAAGGCAAACCATGTGGTATATGCATGGGTTTTCCAGGAACGGTAACAAAAGATAAATCTACTGTTCTCAGTTGCCCTAATCTACCTGTATTTGATGGTGTAAACATAAGTAAAGTTATTAATCAAGCATTAGATATTCCAGTGATTATAGAACACGAAGTTTTGTTACTTCTAACCAATGATATGTATCACTTTAGTTTGTTTGACAAAAATTGTGTTATTGCAATTTATCTGGGAACCGGCCTTGGTAATGCAATTTATATTCATGGTCGTATGATCGAAGGCGCAAATGGCGTATCCGGAGAATTAGGGCATATTCCTATACCCGGTAACAAGACACCTTGCCCCTGTGGTAATATAGGTTGCATTGAGCCTCGCGCTTCCGGTAAACGTTTAGAAGAAATATGCATAGAAAAAGGCTTGCCTGAAAAGGCTTTCACTAAAGCTTTAGCTGATGGTGCAAGCGATCCTCTCATATCTGATTTTCTGGATCATGTAGCATGTGCCATAGCAACCGAAATCAATATTCTTGATCCTAACTGTGTGATTATGGGCGGTGGCGTAATGATGATTTCTAACTTCCCTTATGATGCTTTGTTGGAGCGTATTTATTTTCATACGCGTAAACCGTTTCCTGCTGAGAATCTTAAATTTATTCGCCTTGAGCCCGATCCGCTACAGGGCGTACGTGGTGCTGGAATATACGCTTGGCGTTATATGAACAAGAAAAAAAGCTCTCTCCCCTATGATTAAATGATATTTAACGTATAAATTTGTATTTAAAATATTTTATATAC
>JAAZPT010000356.1 GCA_012797085.1 Christensenellaceae bacterium
ATTTTAAAATAATTACTTTCCATACCCAAAGCTTTTAATGCATCTATTTCAAATGATGCATCAGCATTTTCATAACTATAACCGTATTGAGAATGTTTCTTTATCATATCGGTTATAATCTGTACTTCTTCGCTATTTCTGTCAATATTCGGTATTAATCCTTTAAGTTTAGTATAAACACTTGTTTTTCCGGATTGATCACTAATTAATATTCTTCTTTGGTTTCCAACCAGATGTGGCTCAATATGTTCAAAAGAAGAACTGTTTTTTAAAACTCCATCAATATGCATTCCACCCTTGTGAGCAAATGCCGATTTGCCAATAAAAGGAGCTCTGGGACTTAAAGAAATATTTAGTAATTCAAAAATATTCCTGGAAATCCTTGTTAACATTGTTAGCTGCTCGTCTGATACAAGTTTAAAACCCATTTTTAATTGTAATATAGGCAATAATGTACATAAATCAGCATTTCCGCAGCGTTCGCCAATGCCACCAACAGTACATTGGGCCTGAAATGCTCCGTTGTTAATTCCAACCAGTGTATTAGCAATAGCCAAACCACAATCATTATGACAATGAATACCAATTTTTTTATTAGAGAATGTGTTAGCTACAACTTTATAAATTTCTTCTATTTCATTTGGAAAACTACCACCATTTGTATCACATAAAACTAATATTTCAGCTCCACCTTTTGAAGCCGCTCTTAATGTTTCTATAGCATATTCTTTATTAAACTTATAACCATCAAAAAAATGTTCAGCATCATAAAAAACACGTTTCCTTTTGTCTGTTAAAAACTTTATGCTTTCTTCTATCATGCGCAAGTTTTCAGCTTTTGAAACTTTCAAAACATCTGTAACATGTAGTAAAGATGATTTTCCAAATATGGTAACATATTCGGTGTTTGCACCTAACAACGCAATTAAACCGGTGTCTTTATAAGCAGGAGTATTTTTTCTACAAGTACTACCAAAAGGAACTACCTTTAATTTATTAAATTTAATATTCGTTAATTTATTAAAAAACCTTAAATCTTTTTCATTTGCGCTTGGATTTCCACATTCAGCAAAATCTATGCCCAACTTATCTAAAAGTTGAAGTATACTTATTTTATCCGAGTCGGAAAAGCTTATACTTTCGCTTTGTGCTCCCTCTCTTAATGTGCTATCTAATATAGTTATTTTAGTCATAAAAGAGCTCCTTAACTAATTTTAAGCAATTATATCACTTTTTTAAAATAAAAAAAACACCAACTAAAATGTTGGTGTTTTTTGCTTAAATGTTATTTGGCTTCAAATACCATATTAATTGAAGCCGAAACGGATAATTCGCCTGACAATATTGGTGTTGCAATTGCTGAATCCATAACTTCATCCCTTGAAAAAGACTTTGAATACATATAATAGTTATTTGACAAATTTTCATCTATAGATAAAATTTTTGTTATTTTTAATCCGGATGCAGATGCAAGTATTTCAGCTTTTTGTTTTGCAATTTCAACAGCATTTTTTAAAGCTTCCAAATAAGCATTATCATTGTTTTTATTTAAGAATTGTAAATTAAAAGAAGAATTAGCACCATTTTTTATACTTTCATCTATAATACTACCAATTATATTGGTATCGTTAATTGTAACTTCTAAGCTATAGTTAACATTATAAGATTGTATAGTATTATTACCATAGGAGCTTGAAGAATAATCATATACCGGAGAAATATCAAAGTTGGAAGTTTTAACATCGCTCTCGTTCACACCTAATTTTAAAATGGCAGGTATTATAAGGTTGATTTTATTTACAGTTTCTTCTTGAGCAGTTCGTACAATCTTATTGTTTGATGTAACACCTATA
>JAAZPT010000357.1 GCA_012797085.1 Christensenellaceae bacterium
CTTTGCCCCTTATACTTATAAATACAAAAAGCGGTATACGCATACCTAAATATTTAGGTTATGCATTATACCCGCTTCATTTAATTTTATTAATTATATTAAAGAATTTACTTATTTAATTTTTTTGTTCAATTAGATTGTTTAAGTTTTGAGCTATTTTATCAATAAATTGATTGGATGTAAGGGCTGTTGCTTCACCTTCAAATAAAGGTATAAGATCCTTTGTCATAAAGCCTTGCTCTATTGTATCAATCGAGGCTTTCTCAAGTTTTTGAGCAAAGCTGATTAACTCCGGTATATTATCTAATTCACCACGTTTTTTAAGTGCTCCGGTCCAAGCAAATATTGTAGCAACGGGATTGGTGCTTGTTTCTTCCCCTTCAAGATGTCTATAATAGTGCCTTGTAACTGTACCATGGGCAGCTTCGTATTCAAACACACCCTTAGGTGATACAAGTATGCTTGTCATCATAGCCAAAGAGCCAAAGGCAGTGGCAACCATATCACTCATAACATCACCATCGTAATTTTTAAGAGCCCATATAAAGCCACCCTTGCTTCTAATAACACGGGCAACAGCATCATCTATTAATGTGTAAAAATATTCTATGCCTGCACTTTCAAAGCTGTTTTTATAGAATTTATCATAAATATCCTGGAATATATCTTTAAAATTATGATCATATTTTTTAGATATAGTATCCTTGGTAGAGAACCACAAATCTTGCTTTTCTGATAAGGCATATTTAAAACAAGAGTGAGCAAAAGATGCTATTGATTCATCCGTATTATATGTAGCTTGTACTATACCCGATGATGTAAATTCAAAAATAACTTCTTCTTTATTTTTGTCTTTGCCACTTATAACAAGCTTAGCTGTACCCGGATTTTCAACTTTTATTTCAACACCTTTATAAACATCGCCATAAGCATGCCTTGCTATAACAATAGGTTGTTGCCAAGTGTTTACATTGGGCTTTATTCCTTTAACCATTATCGGAGCACGGAATACCGTACCGTCTAATATGGCTCTTATAGTAGCATTTGGACTTTTCCACATCTTTTTTAAGTTATATTCATTAAGCCTTTGCTCATTAGGGGTTATAGTGGCACACTTCACCGCAACACCATATTCAAGTGTGGCGTTTGCACTATCTATAGTGATTTGGTCATCTGTTTTATCGCGCATTTTAAGACCCAAGTCGTAATATTCCGTTTTTAAATTCACATAGGGCAAAATTAATTTATCTTTAATTATTTGCCATAATATGCGAGTCATTTCATCCCCATCCATTTCAACTAATGGGGTAATCATATTTATTTTATTCATTAATATCCACCTTCCCTGTTATATATTAGTAAATATAATAAATAAAATAATATTTATCAATTATTTAAGTAAAAAAGAACATTCTTTATACTTGATTAAAGCGTTTGCATGTTGATTTAAATATTGATATAATTAATAAGTAATTTTTTTAGGAGGTGGTCCCATTGAAAAAGCAAAATTATTTTAATGCTAAAACAATAGTTTATATAGCACTTTTAGTGGCTATGACTATGACAATATCAAGATTACTATCTATTAAAACACCCATAACAAAGCTTACTTTCGGCTTTATTACAGTAGGTGTGTCCGGCTATTTATTAGGCCCTGTTGGCGGAATGATAGTAAATGCTTTAAATGATTTTATTGGTGCCCACCTATTTCCCATAGGCGCTTACTTCCCCGGTTTTACTTTAAGTGCAACATTATCAGGCCTTACTTATGGTTTACTGCTTTATAGAAAAAAACCTTGGCCTAAATTGGGTAAATTAGAAAACAAATTTATTTTAAATATTAATGTTGCTTTATTGGTAAGGGTTTTTATAAGTGTTACAATTATAGAAATTTTTTATCACTTATTACTAAATACATACTGGTTAACAATATTGCAAGGCAAAGGTATGATTGCTTTATTAGCCCCCAGGGTTGTAAAATATTTGTTTACAATACCAATAAACACAATTGTACTAAGCCTTGTTATAACCGGAATATCTAAATTGCCAAATAAATTATTAGATATGGAAATTCAATAATGAAACAAACAAAAAAGAATATTGCTTTAATTTTAAAAGGTTTAGAAGAATTATACCCCAACCCTAAACCTGAACTAAACTTTACTAACCCTTTTGAAACATTAGTTGCTACAATTTTATCAGCTCAATGTACAGATAAACAAGTAAACAAAACCACACCAAAAGTTTTTGCCCTTTATCCTGATGCTTTTAAAATGGCAGAATGTACTTTTGATGAATTATATCCCCTTGTAAGAAGTTGTGGTTTTGCCTCAAAGGCAAAAAATATAATTGAAACTTCAAAAATATTGGTTGAAAAATACAATGGTGAAGTTCCTCAAACTATGGAAGATTTGGTGCAGTTGCCCGGCGTAGGCAGAAAAACCGCCAATGTTGTTATGGCCAACGCCTTTAATATACCGGCGATAGCAGTGGATACTCATGTGTTTAGGGTAAGCAACAGGCTTAAATTAGCCAATGCTAAAAATGTAGAAGATACTGAAAAGCAACTTATGAAAAATATACCGAAAGAGGATTGGAAAGATGCACACCATTGGTTAATTTTACATGGCAGAAGAGTGTGTACAGCAAGAAATCCAAAATGTAATGAGTGTACATTAAATAAACTATGCCCTCATTATTTAGAGCAAAAATAACACGGAGGATAATGTGTCAATATATGTAGATAGAGTCACGCTTATAGCTAAAGCCGGCGATGGTGGAAATGGTTGCGTATCTTTCCACAGGGAAAAATATGTGCAAAATGGTGGCCCTGACGGAGGCGATGGCGGAAAAGGCGGAGATGTAATTTTATACGCAGACCAAAACATGCACACCCTTTTAGATTTTAAATACAGAAAGAAATATATTGCTGAAAACGGCGAAAACGGTTCCAGTAGAAATCGTACCGGTAAAGATGGTGCTGACCTTATAATAAAAGTTCCTGTTGGCACTTTATTAATACAAAAATCAACCGGCAAAGTTATCGCCGATATGAATAAGGACGGTTTAACCCGTACAATACTAAAGGGTGGCCGTGGTGGTCTTGGTAATGCAAAATTTGCCACACCCACAAGGCAAACTCCAAACTTTGCAAAACCAGGCATAAAGCAAGATAAATATGAATTTATACTTGAACTGAAAACCATTGCCGATGTTGGCTTGGTAGGTTTTCCTAATGTTGGTAAAAGCACCATACTTGCAGCCCTTACAGCAGCAAAGCCTAAAATTGCAAACTACCACTTTACAACCCTTACCCCCAACTTGGGTATAGTTCAAAAATACGATACTTCCTTTGTTTTAGCGGATATACCCGGATTAGTTGAAGGCGCAAGTGAAGGTATTGGTTTAGGGCATGATTTTTTAAGACATGTGGAAAGAACAAGACTTTTATTGCATGTAATAGATGCCTCAGGTAGTGAAGGCAGGGACCCTATTGAAGATTTTAACATTATAAATAATGAGTTAATATCTTACGGTGAACTAAAAAACAGTCCTCAAATTATTGTTTTAAATAAGGCTGATATTATCCCTGATAGTGTCAATAAGCTTGAATTAGTACAATATTTTGAAGACTTGGGTTATAAAGTTTTTATTGTAAGTGCTGTAACTCATCAAGGTTTAGATGAAATGTTAAGCGAGGTTATAACCCAACTTAAAAAACTTCCATCACCTAAGGAATTTGCCGTTGAAACAGAAGTACAAAAAGAAATCCCCGATAAGCCCTTCGAAATCGAAAAAATTGACGGAATATTCTTTGTTAGTGGTGAAAGTGTAGAAAACCTTGTAGCCAGTGTAAACTTTACAGACGAGGAAAGCTTAAACTGGTTTCACAACAGTTTGCGTAGATACGGCATTATTGATGAGCTTAGGGCAGCAGGTGCTAAAGAAGGCGATTCTGTAGTGTTAAGCGATATGGAATTTGACTTTATTGATTAAACAATATGAAAGGATTTTTATGACAAGCAAACAACGTGCAAAACTAAGAAAATTGGGCAACACTATGGAAGCTATAATATTCATTGGTGTAAACGGCATTACAGATGCTGTAGTTAAGGAAACATATGATGCTTTGGAAAAAAGGGAATTAATTAAATGTTCTGTACAAGAAAATTCAAGTTTAGATGCAAAAGAAGCCTGTAACGAGCTTTGTGAAAAGGTGTACGCCGAACCAATACAGGTTATTGGTCGAAAATTTATACTTTATAAAGAAAGCCGAAACCATAAAACTATAGATTTGGATAATTTATAAAACAAACTTTTTATAAAAAGAGCGC
>JAAZPT010000358.1 GCA_012797085.1 Christensenellaceae bacterium
GCTTAAAGTTTTTTCAAAATCAACAAGAACTTTTAAATATAGTTTATCCCAGTGGTGCAATTAAAATAGTTGCATTAAAAAATAATGGGTTAACAGATAAAATAACATCAATTTTAAACAATACTTTCGGGGGTACATTTAATTCATGACCAAAATCAAACTTAAGGATGCAGCAGCAAAACTAATAGAAAATTCAGGCTTTGTTGTAAAATTTGCTGTAAGAACAAGAAACACTGCGGATTCTATCGCAGCTGCTTTTGATCAAATAGAAAAAGGCTATATTAAAGCCGAGAATGAACGCTTAGAACAAGAAAGGCTGATTAAAAATAAAGCCCTTGAAAGCACACACATGACTTCTTTTACTATGGCAGATGAAGAAACTGTTCAAGAGAGTAAAGAAGAAATCAAGAAAGAAGTAGAGCCTGCTGTTGAAATTGAAGAAAAAGAAACAACAGAAAAGGTTAAAGTTTCCAAAACTAAAGAAATCCAAAAACAAGAGATATCTGCTGTTGTAGAGGAAAAAACTGTTGAACAAAAAGTGGAAACACCTGTTGTTGAGCAAAAGGAAAAAGAAACCTCAACTTCTACAATAAAAAAACAAAGACCTTCTCAAAGCAGGCAAGGTCAAACTTATGATAGACGTTTTCAAGATAATAAAGCTCCTTATCGTGAAAGGACAAGCCAAGATGGTCAAAATCAAGGCTATCAAAAGCGTTCTTATCAAGGAGCACAAGCAGGGCAAGGTCAAACAGGTACATATAGTCGTGGTTATGTGGCCTCAAAAGATGGAGCACAAACTCCGTTTAAAAAGCAAGACAGAACCTTTAATAAAGGTCCGCGTACGCCATTCATGCCTGATAAAGATGAAGATGACGATACAAATGTACGCCAAAGATATACTAAGGCTCGTTCTTCAAGTAAAAATAAAACTCCAGACCTTATTCCTATTGTGGAAAAGGAAAGGGTTAGTAATTATGATCCTAAAAAGAAGTCCTATGAGCGCAGGTCTGTTGATTACGACAACACTAAGAAAAGAAAAGGCAGAATTAGAACTAATAATATAGTCGAATCTGACGATGAGTTTGTTCGTGGTGGTCGTAGAGGCGGAAAAAAGAAAATGTCTGCTCAACAGCTTATGGATCCAATAGTAATTGAAAATGCAGTAATGACCAATGAAACCATTACTGTAAGGGATCTTTGTGCCAAAATTGGTAAACAAGCCAACGAGATATTAAAGCAACTGTTAATTTTAGGTGTAATGGCAAATATCAACAGTGATCTTGACTTTGATACTGCATCGGTGGTTGCAAGCGAGCTTGGTGTTACTTTGGAGCTTAAGTTGGAAAAAACTGCAGAAGAAAGACTTATTGATTTTGATATTGAAGATGATGAAGATTCATTGACTGAACGTCCTCCTGTTATTACAATAATGGGCCATGTTGACCATTGTAAAACCTCTCTGCTTGATTACATTCGCAAATCACAGGTTACAAGCGGTGAGGCAGGCGGTATTACACAACATATTGGTGCATATATGGTCAATGTTAATGGCAGAGCTATTACTTTCCTTGATACGCCCGGACATGAAGCTTTTACATCTATGAGGGCAAGGGGTGCACAGGCAACAGATATTGCAATTATCGTAGTTGCAGCTAATGATGGTGTTATGCCTCAAACCGTTGAAGCTATAAATCATGCAAAAGCAGCAGATGTTCCAATAATTATAGCTATAAATAAAATGGATCTTGAAGGAGCAAATCCTGAACGTATTAAGCAAGATTTAACAAACTATGACCTGGTAGCTGAAGAATGGGGCGGCGATACAATTATGGTGCCAATAAGTGCCCTAAACGGTAAAGGTGTTGACCAATTATTAGAGATGGTATTGTTGGTTGCTGATATGCAACAATATAAAGCCAACCCAAATCGTAGTGCTAAAGGTGTTATTATTGAGGCTAAACTTGATAAGTTTCGTGGGCCGCTTGCTACAGTACTATTAAAAACAGGTACATTAAAAGTTGGTGATAGCATTGTTGCCGGTACATCATCCGGTAATGTTCGTTCGATGCAAAACGATAGGGGAGAAATTGTTGAGAGTGCAGGGCCGTCAATGCCGGTTGAAATTTCCGGTTTTGATGAAGTACCCGAGGCCGGGGATGAAATGGTTGTAATTGAAGATAGTAGATTAAGCCGTGTAGTTATCGCAGAACGAAAAGATAAGGAAAAAGCTGAAAGGCAGAGCAGTGGTTCTAAAATATCTTTGGATAACTTGTTTAGTCAAATAGATCAAGGTAAGCTTATAAAACTAAACTTAATTATCAAGGCAGATGTTCAAGGCTCAGTTGAAGCAGTAAAACAAGCTATGGAAAAACTTAGCAATGATGAAGTTAAAGTTAGGGTTTTACATAGTGCAGTTGGTGCTGTAACTAATGATGATGTTAACTTAGCAAGTGCTTTTAATGCAATAATAATAGGCTTTAATATCAGACCTAATGCTGCTGCTAAAGAAATGGCGCTTAAAGAAGGTGTTGATATTAGGTTATATAGAGTAATTTATAAAGCTATTGAAGATATGGAAAAAGCAATGAAAGGTATGCTTGAACCGGAATATGAAGAAGTTATTCTTGGCCATGCAGAAGTTAGAGATACATTTAGAATTACGGGTACCGGTACAGTAGCAGGTTGTTATGTAACAGATGGAAAGATGCAAAGAAAAGAATCTGTTAGGTTGTTACGTGATAATATAATTGTATTTGAAGGTAAATTATCATCATTACGTAGATTTAAAGACGATGCTAAGGAAGTTGCAGCCAACTATGAGTGTGGCATAAGCTTAGACGGCTTTAATGATATTAAAGTAAATGATATAATTGAATGCTTTACTTTAGAGGAAATTGAAAAATAATTACCTAAGGGAGAATATATGAATTATTCAAGGATAGATAGAATAAACGAGCAAGCAAGGCGTGATTTAGATCAGATTATACGCGATGAACTAAACGATCCACGCATTACAGGAACTTTTAGCATAACAAGGGTTGATATTACAAAAGATTTAAGTTATGCAAAGGTTTATGTTAGTGTGCTGGAAGAAGAAAATCGAAAACCTTTAATGGCTGCTCTTAAAAAAGCATCAGGGTATCTTAGGCATGCTTTAGGCAAACGCATGATAATTCGTTATTCGCCGGAACTTATTTTTGTAGAAGATCACAATATTGAATATGGTTTTCATATCTCCA
>JAAZPT010000436.1 GCA_012797085.1 Christensenellaceae bacterium
ATTACAAAACGTTGATTCGCAAGTAATGGGCTAGCATCTGCTACAATAATCCTTTCAGGAACTATCTCTTGATAAAGCGATCCACTGATAGGATAGGTAAGCTCCAGCTCGAACAGACCGTTCCTTTCTTCTGTTGCAACACAAGTTATAGCTTCGCTTAACGCCCCTAACCCTAAATGATTAAACTCTTTTTCATCTTGTCTATATAATACTGGTATCATAACGCTGTTCTTCCTAGTCTCGGTGTAATGTATATGCCAGCTACCTGATTTTCATCAAAAGTGATTAAGTTATCCCCTATTTGCAACTTAGGAAATAACGGTCTTCTAACTGCTAAATTGTCATTAGCACTACCTTCTTCGTTTGTTACTTGCATCGTTTCGCTGTCTATGATTGTTTCAGTTGTAATTCCTCTAACGCTAAACCAGACATTCCCATTGTTGTAAATATCAAAGTCTTCTTGACCTGTTTTAGGCACTAAACGAATTAAGGGCAACGCTTCCACATTGCCCTTATTGAATATATTTGTATCTGATTCAATTTTTCTTTCGTGCGTTTTATCTTTGTAATACATAACCGGGTGGAATTTCACATTGATTATTCCACGCCCTCTAGACCTCATCGTGTCCTCAATGTTGTAAGGATCTACAATAGTAGCCCTATACACGAACTGAGGATACATAGACCATTCAAAGTCGTGATAGCCTTTAATGTTCAGCCAATCGCTAATCCGCAATGCGGTGTCAAGCATAGCCCTGCCGTCAGCTCCGTTGTCTATTCTGTCTTTGTCGATTTTTACATCAAATTTGATTTGCTTAATAAACGGCTTCAATCGCTTATTATCAATCGTCAAGTCACCATCTCTACCCATTACTTCAACAGTAGTCATATCTCGTTCAGGCACAGACAGCACTATTTCGTTATGTATTCTTATTCCGAATGCAGCCGAACTTTTACCGTTATACATAAAATAACTATAATCAGCCATTGTCTAGCCTCCATTGTTCTTGTGAATTAATGAATCCTATTTCGTCCATTGTTTGTCTAATGTCCTTTTCGCCAGTCCAAACTAACTTATCAATATGAAGAATCATTCGATTGTCATTAGTAGCGCTGTGCTGAACATTAGATACACTTGAACCTGCTCCTGCATACGCAGGATTGGATAGCCCGAAAACGCTGTTAGGATTGAAATTAGGCACTGCACTGCCTGCTAAAATATCAGCAATGCGAGCAACCTTATTAACCCAACCTTGCAGACCGATAGCAAAGCCTTCGCCTGTGAATGATCCATAATCTTCCGTAACTCCCGATGGAGAACTAATCTTGAGCGAGCTCTTAATCGTGTCAGAAGCAGCATTCGCTATACTTCTTGCAGTACTCATTACGCTACTTCTTGTAGATGCTAAACCGTCTCTAAAGCCGATCCCGGTATAATACCCTGCGTCTTTAGCAGCTGAAACACCTGCATACATAGCACTGCCCACTTGACTTGTCATAGTTCTTGCAGTCGTCACAGCACTTGTTAAATGCGTTTGTATCTGATTAGCAACATACTGAAAGCCAGTAGCGACCGTGCTTTTAATATTGCTAATTGTACTCCTGAAATAACTATTCATTTGATTCAGATTGCTTGTTGCAGTGCTAACCATGCTAGTTAGTTCTCTGGTTTGAGTTGATTTCATTTGCGAGTAAGAACTCGTAAACAACTGCTTAATCCCTGTGAGCGATGTATTAACTACATTTTTCATCTGGTTAAGTTGCGTCTGTACTATCTGATTCATCTCCGTAAATTCGGTGGTTGTAACTTGTTTAGAGCTTCCAAAATTCACCTTAAACGAATTAGTGATCTGCTTAGACAGCCTTTCCACTGTCTTTATTACTTTGTCTGTGCTCTTGTTAATTCCTTCAATTAATCCGTCTGCTAGGTTCACACCTTCTCTTGCGGCAGCACGTGACGGAGAATGAGTTTCTAACGTTCTCTGTAATCCTCCTAGTCCTTCCTTGCCAAGTGCTGCACCTGCTTTCTCAACATTTTCTCCTTGTGATTCTACGCCTCCGACTAAGCCTAAGCCCATAGTCTCACCATATTTATCCCAATTTATGCTGTTAAACCCTTCGGTTAAACCAGTGTCTGTTGCAGTGATAATTTCCATTATCCCTTCTGGCAATTTTTCTAGCGGGATATCAGTTGACTGAACTAATTTTTCTCCTGCATAAGCTCCTCGATTATCAAAGATTTCTCCAAATTCAATCAGCTCTGCGTCTGAAGCATTAACCAGTGCAGCAACTTCCGCAGCTCCGTCAGTACCCATATTCCTTAAATGCTCTACGAATTCAGCACTTACTTTCTGCCCATTAGAAAGTGTCCTATCGCCTAACGCTTCTAAATTGCTTGACCAATCTGATACTGCTTGCTGATTATGCCTTAAAGTTTCAAGCATTTGAGTTGAAGTCATTTCAGAATCTGTATTGATTTTTTCAAACATATTTGTGCTGGCAGTCTTGATGTCCTCAAACCTAGCTTTCATACCTTCTACGTATGCTCTGTCTGCTTCTGTTAGCTGATCAAGAGAAGTAATCCTAATTGTCTTATTTTCTTCAACAGCTGCTAAATATGTTGCTTCTGCATCAGCTATTTCACCAAGTAATGCTTTTTGCCTACCCACCGATGCCTCTTTTTCGTCTAATAATTCATTTTCTAAGTTAATAGCATCATTAAGTGCATCAGAATGTCCTTGTCGTAATTTTTCTCTCTCATCAATTTCTTCTTGTATTAAATCTTTGCGTTCTAGCCAAGTTTGTTTCTCATCATTGAGATACCTGTCTCGTTCCTCTTGCTCCATGTTGAACAATTCCAAGCGCTCTTTTTCTAAGGCTGCAATTGCTTCAATATGCTCTTGATATTTTGATTGTGCTTCTGTTTTTAACTTTGTAGCTTCTACTAACTGCTCGTCTACTTCAACTTGACGCTCTTTCTCTAGTGCAAGCTGATTTTCAGCTTTCATCAAATCAAGATAAGAATTCAATTCGCCTGCGGTCGTACTGATAGCACCCGTCTTTTCGTTATAGAAAATAACTTCCTGACCGATTGCATCGTTTAATTCATTGATATTTTCTTCAAGCTGTTTTGTTTCAGCACCAGTCCTACCTTGTTGTTCTGCAAGTGCAAATGTTTCCTCTGCAAGCGACTTCAAACCGTCCGCCGCTCTTATCGCTCTGCCTCGCTGTGTTTCG
>JAAZPT010000359.1 GCA_012797085.1 Christensenellaceae bacterium
AATATGTTCAAACTCATTTTTATCCTATGGATGCAAATGACATAGCACCTATTGCTACAGTAAAAATATACGCAGGTGGCAGAGTATGGTACCATATGAGTTATAAAATAGCCTACCTTATACTCAGTTCTTATGAAAATATTCGACTTAAAAAATGGCGAAAAAAATACAAACTTTCAAAGGGCAAATTATTAATAAAGCCGGATTATACTGTTCATGATAAAAAATTTCCGGTTATATACGCAATAAGTAATGTGGTTTTTCCGGTACAAAGTAAATGGGATGACAATATTCATGTAACAGGATATTTTACAAGTCAAAAAAAGCTTGAATACACTCCGGATCCAGCTCTTGTAGAATTTATTAACAAAAATGAAAAGGTTGTGTATATAGGCTTTGGCTCAATGGTAGCGGATAACTTAAATAGATATATGAATATAGTTATTGAATCTTTAAAAGAAACAGGGGTTTCTGCAGTAATAACGCAGGGTTGGGGTGAAATTCCTGATATTGAAGGTGAAAATATTTATATAACTAAGGCCTTACCACATGATTGGCTTTTCAAACATGTATATGCCGTTGTTCATCATGGTGGAGCGGGTACCTTTGCAACAGGTTTAAGGCATGGTAAACCTACATTGGTAATACCCTTTGCCGGGGATCAAAGCTTTAGTGCTCAAAGAGCATATAGCTTAGGTATAGGGCCAAAACCGATAGATTCTGAAAAACTTACGACACAAAAATTTTCCGAGAAATTATTGGATTTAATTAATAACGCAAACTATAAAATAAATGCTGAAAAAATTGCAGTTGAAGTTCGAAAGGAAAATGGGGTAGTTACAGCTGCTAATATAATTGAAGATTATTTTAATAAGGCTTAATATGCAAACAAAATCAAGAAGAAAATTTATCAATAGTAATAGATATATAATAATATTAGCCGTTATTTTAATAATAATAGTTGCAGTATTTATCTTTTTAAATAGCACAAAAAAGCAAGAGAATGATAAAATAAACAATCCATTACCTTTTAAAACCCTATATGATTTTTCAGATAATCCTCCCCAAATAATTGATGTAAATCTTTTAAACGGCACAAATTATACATTGTTTAATAATGATAATAAAATTAGCTTTAAAGATAATAATCAACAAAAAGTTTTAGTAAATGAAGATAGTGCTAAAAGAATAATAAATTTTTTAACAAAAATATCCGTGGAAAATACCGTTTCGGATGAGGGAGAAATAGAGCCTGAAATGGGTTTAGAACCTGCTAATTTAAAAGTTGATGTTACATATAATAATGGTGAAAAAATAAGCCTTTTATGTGGAAATCAGGTTCCCCTTTCAAAGAATATGTATTTTAAAATTAAAGGGGAAAAGGGAATATATGCCATTTCCCCCGGATTTTATGAGGTTTTTAATTTACAAACGGACAGGCTAAGAAGTTTTGAAAAACTTCCAATACATCGAAATCTAATAAAAAAAATCATATATCAAAAAACAAATGAAGAATCTTTTAGTATCAATATTTTAGCCTTTGAAAAAGGAAGGGTTTACGGTAATGTAGTAGGGGATTATACTTATCCGTCAAATCCCGTTTTACTTAACAATATTTGTAATAGTTTAGACGATATTGTACCCGGTGCATTTTTAAAGGATTTTGAAACAAAAGATATAGATAGTTTCGGTTTTAACGGTCCAAGTTCTTTAAAAATTACAGTAGAACAAAATTCAGCAGTTGAAAAAACAGATAATACTTATGAACAAAATATCAGTTTTGTTTTAGGCAATGATGCAGAGGAGTATCAAAAATATTTATTGTATGATGATACAATTTATAGAGTGAGTACCATATTAATAGCACCAATAATTCAGGGCAATTTTGAAAATTTATTATCAAAGGAGCCTTTTCCATTATCTTTAGATGAGATTTCAAATATAAGTAGCATTTATGATGATGTGGATGGTGTAATAAATAAGTGGCAAATTACGGCAAATCAAAGTAATCAGGAAATAAGTATACTGAAAAATGATAAAGATTATGATATATATGAATTTAAAGAGATAATAAAAAACCTGGTAAATAAAAGCGCAAATATTAAATTGGATAAATATATTAGTGATTTTAGTGAAAAGCCTTTAAGAAGCATTACTATTAATTTTTTAAATGGTCAAAAGCATACAGTAGAATTTTTTTATAAAGATGAATACCATGATATGGTAAGGGTTAATGGTATTGCAATATATGCTTGGCCTAAAGAGTATACAAAGGATATAATGCCAAGATAAAATATTTTATTGAGGACTTTTTATGCTTGTGTTATAATTTGGCTGTTGTTTTTTATTTTCTTTCAAGGGGTGTAATATGAGTACTAAATTTATTTTTGTAACCGGTGGGGTTGTTTCTTCATTAGGCAAGGGGATCATTGCTGCATCGCTAGGCAGACTCTTAAAGGAGAGAGGATACAAGGTGTCAATCCAAAAATTTGACCCTTATATTAATGTGGATCCCGGTACTATGAGTCCATATCAACATGGTGAGATTTTTATTACAGACGATGGAACTGAAACCGACCTTGATTTAGGCCATTATGAACGTTTTATTGATGAAAATTTGACACAAGCAGCTCATGTTACTAGTGGCAAAGTTTATAAAACGGTTATTGATAGAGAGCGTAGGGGTGAATATCTTGGTGCTACAATACAGGTTATTCCCCATATCACAAACGAAATAAAAAGAAACATTTTAAATGTTGCAAGGCTTGATAATGCACCGGATGTTGTTATTACAGAAATTGGCGGTACTGTGGGAGATATTGAAAGCCAACCATTTCTTGAAGCAATAAGGCAAATGAAAACGGAAGTTGGCAGTAATAATTGCCTATATATACATGTAACATTAGTTCCATATCTTAATGCAGCAGGTGAAATTAAAACAAAGCCAACTCAACATAGTGTTAGAGAACTTGGAGGCATAGGCATATATCCGGATATATTGGTTTGTAGATCTACTGTGCCACTAAGTGAGGGTGCCCTTGAAAGAATTTCAATGTTTTGTAATTTACCCAGGGAGCAAGTTTTTCAAAACCTTAATGGCAAAAGCATATATGAAGTGCCTTTAATGTTGAATGAGGAGGGTTTGGATAGCAAAGTATGTGAACTTCTTGGCTTAGAAAACAACAATTATGATTTGGGTGAATGGAAAAACATTGTTGCCAGATTATTAAACACAAAAGATCAAGTGAATATTGCTATTATTGGAAAGTATGTTGAGTTGCCCAATGCATACCTTAGTGTTGTTGAATCCTTAAGTCATGGTGGGATATATAACGATATAAAGGTAAATATGAAATGGGTTTCTGCTGAAAAAATTAATGATGAAAATATACAAGAAACAATGGATGATGTTGACGGTATAATTGTACCTGGAGGTTTTGGCGAAAGGGGCCTTGAAGGCAAATTAATTGCAATACAATATGCAAGAGTATATAATATACCTTTTTTAGGAATATCTTTAGGTATGCAAATGGCGGTTGTTGAGTTTGCAAGGAATGTTATGGGATGGCGTGATGCTCATACAACTGAAGCAAACCCCCATACTACTTACCCTGTTATTGATTTATTGCCTGGGCAAAAATTAGATAAGCTGGGCGAAACAATGCGTCTTGGAAAATACAGATGTAGCCTTACTCCTGATACTCATGTTCAAAAGATATACGGAAGCCTTGAAATTGACGAAAGACATAGGCATCGCTATGAATTTAATAACAACTATATAAAACAATTTGTTGATGCTGGTTTAGTAATAGCAGGTAAAAATCCCGATAATAATTTGATGGAAATTATTGAAATAAAAGATCATCCTTTTTTTATAGGAGTACAATTTCATCCGGAGTTTAAAAGCAGACCTAATAGACCTCATCCATTATTTAAAGAATTTGTTAAATGTGCCAAACATTACAAAGATAATAAATAAAAAAGCCCTCAAGGGCTTTTTTGTTTTTGCATTAATTGCTTAAGTTTTCTAGGGATTTTTGTAATAATTCTTCCGATTTTATAAGATTTTGAATTTTTAATAAATCTAAGTTCTTGTTTAGCTTGATTCATCTCTTGTTTAGCTTTATTCATTTCTTGCTTAGCTTGATTCATCTCTTGTTTGGCTTGATTCATTTCTTGTTTTAATGTTTTAATTATTTGTTTATTATTGCTTTGAAAAATATTATCTACATACATTTGATTTTCAAGAATATTTCTATTTTTAATAAAATTTATCCAAATATTATAATAATCCTCATTTTCATTTAACTGAATATCGCTTATATTTATATATAAAATTATTGAATTAAGTAAAATAGCTTCATCATTAGTTAATTTAATATAATTTTCTTTTTCTTTAGGCCCTATTCTATTAAATATATTTTTTACTGTTTTAGCAAGATGATTAAGTTTTAAATAAATATATTTTTTAGTGTCTATATCGAAATTTTTGGTTGTAATAAAGTTAAATAATTTTTCATATATTTTAATATAGCAATAAATATTATAAAATGTTCGTTTTTTTGTTATTGTAGAATTTGATCTTATTAATCTGTTATAAAAATTATCTGTTATAACAGCAACCTTATTAGCGCTTAAAATACTTTCCATGCTAAATTGTATATCCTCAAATTGAACGTGTTCAATAAAACGCAAATTATTTTTGTTGATAAAATCTAGATTATATATTTGCATGCAAGGGGTATCTAAATAGGAAGAACGTTCCATCATGTTTGAAAAAAGAATATGGGCATCAATGTAATCTATATTTTCTATCCTGTGATAAAGGTTTTCCATATTTGAAAATCTGCTTTTTACAATTTCATCTTCAAAAATTGTGTTTCCACCAAAATATAAAATATCAACTTTTTGTTCTTCAGCTTTGTTGTATAAAACGTCATAAGCATTAATATCTAATGTATCGTCCGAGTCTATAAAGGAAAGATATTTACCTTTTGATTTTTCAATACCCAAATTTCTAGCAACACTTTGCCCGCTGTTTTGTATAGTATAAAGTTCAATTCTTGGATCAATTTCAGCATATTTAGCAATAATTTCGCCAGTTTTATCAGTTGAACCATCATCAACAATAATAATTTGAAGTTCCTTAAGGGTTTGATTAATAAGGCTATCTATACAAGCCTCAATATATTTTTCTACGTTATAAGCTGGTATTACTACGCTAAATTTAATGTTGTTTTCCATAAAAACTCCTTATTATTATTTAAATGCTGCAAATATTATAAACAAAACAAGAGAAAATGTAATATGTACAGATAATGTTGATGAAACTCTTGTTAAATCATCTTTTTCGCAAAACAAAGGTATTATAAATGGCGGTGGTAATATAAACATAAATATGAAAGTTTTTAAAATACGTTCATTAAAACCACCCAATATTAAGCTAATAATAAATAATATAATTAAGCAACTATTGTTGAAATAAATCTAAAGAATACGATTTTTAAAGAAAACTTTAAATCTATATTTTCCAAGTTTAATTAATATCCCATTGTAAAAAAATTAATGTACCCAATGGTACGGAAAGAGTACTTGTTGTTGATTTTAAGAATGTTGAAAATAAAAGCTTAGGTAAAAGAATATTTATAATGATTTTTCTAATGCCTTCAATTATTTAAGCGGATACAATGTTTTTTTAATAAAATACCTATTAATAAACATATTATTATCGTTAAAGTAATTACCCCATATTTAAGCTTGTCTTAATTTAAACATAGTTTTAAAAGCGAATAAAATAATATACAAAAAAATTGACACTATTATTATAGTAGCATTTGAAGATATGTTTAAATAATAAGATAACGTTAAGCCGGTAAAACAGTTAAAAAAACTAATTATAGTAGCAAATATCATTCTGTGTGAAAAGCGTTTACTTATTAAACAGGCGCTTGCTGCAGGGGCAGTAAGTAATGCAATTACCAACATGATACCTGTAACATGTATCATAATAACAACAGTAAGGGCAACCAATACCAACAATAAGTATTGAAAAAAAATACTGTTTAAACCGTTTATCCAGGCAAATTCAGGGTCAAACAAAAAACTTTTCCAATCTTGAAAAAATACTATTATGGTTATCAATACTATTGCTGTTAATATAA
>JAAZPT010000360.1 GCA_012797085.1 Christensenellaceae bacterium
AGAATATTTTTAAATTTAAAACCATTTAAACAGGTTAATTTCTTTAATCCATTCAAAACCAGCTTTTCTTATATAAATTCTTCAAGTAGTTGGGTTCTTTGCGTACCATCTATAATTTTACAACTACAAATATATAATATAATGGTGCGCTTAATATCTTTTTGGCAACAATTGTTAATGGTTCACCTGTGACTTATTTAATTAATAAAACTCCAATGGCAACAACTTCAACCGAATTATATAGAACAAATATCATGACTGTTGATATAATTATTGCATAAGGAACATCTCTTTTTGGGTTTTGTGAATCTTTGCTATAAGCAACTTCAAATGAATTCCCTTTACAAGAATAAATCATAACCATAACATATGAATGGCTATGATAAATTTTTTAGCTAATAATCTAATTGCATGACAATATAAATAAAACCCCTTGGCTTAGTGACCTTGGGGTTTTATTGTTAGCAATGTTTATGCCTCTGCAGGCGTTTCTTCTTTTTTATTTGCTTTTTTATTTAGATAAACACTGTAAATTAGTGATATGATTGCTAAAACTGCAAAAATAATTGTTATTGGTCTTGTAAACATACTAATTGCATTACCATCAGCAATTTGAACATATCTTCTTAAATTGCTTTCTGCCATTGGTCCAAGTATTAATGTAAGTAGTATTGGAGAAAGTGGGATTTCATGCTTATTGAACAAATAACCTATTATACCAAAAACTATTGCTAAGCCAACGTCTTGTATGTTTTGGTTAATTGTATAAGCACCCACGAGGCTTACTATCATAATTGATGGAAGAAGTATCTTTTTATCAATTGTGATAAGTTTTACAAAGCCACGTATTCCAAGGCAACCAACTATAAGCATACAAAGGTTTGCAAGTAATAGTGCTGCAAACACTGCATAAACTATATCTAATTTTTCAACATACATCATTGGACCCGGTGTTATACCATTCATAACAAAGGCGCCTATAAGTATGGCTGTAACACTATCACCAGGTATGCCAAGTGAAAGTAGCGGTATCATAGCACCACCAGAGCAACCATTGTTAGCACTTTCGGCAGCTGCAACACCTTCAGGAGTGCCCTTGCCAAATTCTTCAGGATGCTTGCTTGTGCTTTTTGATACGCCATAAGATACAAATGCACTTATATCGCCACCAGCGCCAGGTATTGCTCCAATAAATGTTCCTATAAAACCACCCATTATAACGTTTTTAGCAATAAGTTTAATATCTTTAAAGCTGGGTAAAACCCTATCAACCTTAACATTTACTGCGCCAGCTGATGATTTTTCGCCACGAGCTATGCCTTCCAAGCTGGAGAACACTTCAGCTATAGCAAACAAACCAATAAGTGCTGGAATGAAAGGTATTCCTTCATATAAGAAATGAGCATTTGTAGGAATAAAACGAATATAGCCACTTGTTTTATCCATACCAAATGTGCATATAATTAAACCGAAAAACGCAGCAATAAGGCCCTTTACTATTGATTTGCCTGATATTGAAATTATTACAGATAAGCCAAATACTGCAAGCATAAACATTTCGCTTGGGCCAAATGCCAAAGCTGCTTGTGCAATAAGTGGTGAAAGAAAAGTCATGCACAATGCACCTATCATGCCACCGCAGAATGAAGCAAACATTGCAACTGCTAAAGCGCGTGGAGCTTCTCCCTTTTGTGTCATAGGCCAACCATCAAGCACTGTAGCCGCAGCAGATGGAGTGCCCGGTGTGTGTAATAATATTGCAGATATACTTCCACCATACATACCACCGCAATAAACACCAAGCAATAAGCCAATGGATGGTATAAGATCCATACCAAATGAAAATGGCACTAACAAGGCAACACCCATTGTTGCTGTTAAGCCTGGAATAGCGCCTATAATAACGCCACCAGCAGCGCCAAGAAAAGTCATTAAAATTACGTTAATATCTGTAAGTACTGAACCATAACTTGATAATAATAAACCCCAATCCATATTCAAACCTCCTTATAAAGTGTAGAGAAAGTCCATAGGACCTAGTGGAAGTTCAACTGCTAAAACTTTCCAGAACAGCAACCATACAAGAGCGCATGTTACTAAAGAAATAAGCGCCATTCTGAAATAGTTCTCAAAGTTGAACAACTTCATAAGCAGGAACATAGCTATAGGAGCAACTATTAGGAAACCTAATAATTCCCATGATGCTGTCATTGCAATTAATATTGCTATGGCAATCAAAAGAAATTTTTTTCCCTTATCCTCAATAGATTGAACAATAAGTACATAAGAAGAGGTTATAAGGCCGGTTGCCATAATAGAGGGGAAAAATTCTGGACCTATTGGTACGTTAACAAGCTCTTCAAACTGTGTTGTCATAATCAGTATAACAATTCCAAATATAATGCCAACAATGCCAACATACACATCAGCTTTAATTGTTTTTTTCAAGTTGTTATCCTCCTTAAAGCTAATAGGGAGCATTGCTCCCCCTAGCTTTTATTTTTTTAAACCAAGAGCTGCCATTGTTGCGTCAACATCAGCAGCGTTTTTAGCAAGGAATTCGCTAAACTCTGCGCTGTTTTTATATGCTATTGTATACATACCATTGTTCATGAATTCAACAAACGCCGGGTCTTCTGTAGCTTTTTTGAATGTTTCTTCCAACTTTGTAACTATAGCTGCATCGGTTTTCTTAGGAACAGCCAAGCCTCTCCAAGTACCGTAAACTATGTCATAGCCTTGTTCTTGGAATGTAGGAATGTCAGGATACAATGCAGGACGAGCAGAATCCATATAACCTAAGCAAATAACATTACCGGCATCAAGTTGTGAACGGCATTCTGCCAATGATACTGAAACTGCCTCAATGTGGCCACCGGCAAGTGCTGTAACTGCTGCTGCGCCGCCTTCAAATGAAACATATTTAACGTCAATGCCTGTTTCTGTTGCAAACAAACCTGCGCCAATGTGCCATACTGAAGCTGGAGCACTGTTACCGATTGTAACTTCACCTGGGTGAGCTTTGCAGTATTCAACAAATGTTGCAACATCTGTTATCTTATTAGCTTCTGCCCAAGCTTTATTAACTGTTAAGCTTGCAGCGTCTGTATTGATAAGGCAAAGTGGAATATAATCTTCCCAAGTTATTGTGCCTGTGCCTTGTGGCTTATAGGTTTGAAGTTCAAATGTAATCATTCCTACTGTGTAGCCATCAGGTTTAGCTTGGGCTATTGATGTGTGACCAATCAAGCCACCGCCACCTGTTTTGTTTTCAACAACTATTGTTTTTCCAAGTTCTTTTTCAGCTGATAAGCAAAGTGCACGCAATACAGCATCTGTACCGCCACCAGCGCCCCATGGGCAAAGCATTTTTATGTTCTTTTTAGGATATTCTGCTGATGCAAGGCCTACAACACCTAACACCAATGTTACTGTAAGTAAAATTGCAATTAACTTTTTCATATAATTTCCTCCATATTATTATTTATTTTTATATTAAATAAAAATCTTATTAAAATAGGGCTTACCTTTGCACCCTACCGGAGCCGGAACCCTTCATAAGAGCTTCAACTTCTTTAACACTTACACGGTTATAGTCGCCATCTATTGTGTGTTTTAAGCATGATGCAGCAACGGCATATTCCAAGGCTTGTTTATCATCACCATAGGTGTTTAAGCCATATATAAGCCCTGCGCAGAAGCTATCACCGCCACCTACCCTATCAACTATATCTGTAATTGAGTATTTGCGTGATATATAAAAGTCTTTACCGTTGTATATACAAGCTGCCCAGTCGTTATGGCTAGCAGATTTGCTTTCCCTTAGCGTTATAGCAATTTTGCTTACATTTGGATATTGCTCCAAAACAAGCTGTGCTATATTTTTGTATAGCTCAACATTTAGCTCGCCAGATTCAACCTCGTGGGCTGATTCTGAAGCGATACCCAAAGCTTTTTGAACATCTTCCTCATTGGCTATAATAACATCGGTATACTTAACTATTTCAGGCATAACCTCGCTTGATGCCTTGCCCCACTTCCAAAGGTTTTTGCGGAAGTTAAGGTCGCAGCTAACCATTACACCATATTCTTTTGCTGCTTTAACGCAAGCTATTGATGCCTCCGCTGCACTTTCAGATATTGCAGGAGTTATGCCAGATATATGTAACCATTTTGCGCCTTCAAATATTTTTGCCCAGATAAAGCTACTTGGGTTTACCGTGGCTATTGAGGAGTTAGCCCTATCGTATATAACCTTACTTGGACGTTGTACAGCGCCAGATTCTAAAAAGTATATGCCTACCCTGCCATCACTTATAACAACATCACTAACATCAACACCGAAGCCGCGCAATTCACGAAGGCAAGCATTTGCAATATCATTATCAGGTAATGCGGTAACATACTTTGCATCAAAGCCATAGTTTGCAAGGCTTACAGCCACATTAGCTTCGCCACCGCCAAATGTAGCCTCTAGTATTGGCGTTTGAAGTAATCGTTCAAATCTTTGTGATTTTAAACGCAACATTATTTCACCAAACGTAACAAATTTTGTTTTCATATTATGCTCCTTGTTTTTCTACTAGATGTATAGCAAAGCCCGCTATTTCATCAGATAAATATATATATTCAGTCTTACCTTTATTATATCTTCTACTATTATCGTCAAATGTAAAACCTCTTCGTTTTAAATGCCATATCGCTCGTTCAACATTATTAACCGCAATTGCAATATGCCCATTTTTACCACGTCCATTTGATTTCATAATCTCAAATTCACGGTTTACAAAAAATGACTTTTCGAGTTCTTCAGGTTGAATACCCATAAGCTGACCAAACAAAATAGCAGCATTTTTTGCTTGTACCTCATTTTCAACATTTATACCTATATGTTTTAGTTCAAGACCTAGCATTAATGTTACTGCTGACCTTGTCATTTGTTCAATTTTTTTCCAATCTTTTGCTTTTATTGCTTCATTTGGAACCATCCAACTACCACCACATGCTACAATATGCTCAAAAGATAAATATTCCAGCAAGTTTTTTTCAGTAATTCCACCGGTAGGTACAAAGGATACTTGATTAAAAGGACCACTTAAAGCTTTAATAACTTTTAGTCCACCAAGAGCTTCTGCTGGAAAAAATTTAACAGTTCTAAGTCCCAACTCTATTGCAATTTCAATATCCGATGGATTAGCGCACCCTGCAATAATCGGAACACCAATTTTTTTGCAGTGTTCTACAGTTTTAGGGTTTAAACCTGGGCTAACTATATACGACGCTCCTGCAGCTACCGCCTTGTTTACCTGATCTGTGTTTAGTACAGTACCAGCACCTAAAACAACATCCGGCAGTTCCTGATGAACTTGTCTAATAGCCTCTTCTGCGGCCTCTGTTCTAAAAGTGATTTCAGCAACTGGCAAACCACCATCCCTCAACGCTTTACATAATGGTACTGCATCAGAAGCATCATCAATCTTAATTACTGGAATAATTCCAGCATATGAAAGTTCTTTTAATACATCCATAAATCCACCTCCCAATTAAAATAAGTTACTTGTGATAATCAACAGGGGTATTAATGCTAATTTCAAGCATTTTTTTATTTATATTCAAATTTACAAAATAACAATTTAAAGCTGATAATAGTACTAGTTGTTAATTATGCAAGAAACTTAAAATATTAGAAACCTAAATAATTACTTGTTGAACTCCTATAATGAAACAACCCGTTTTTTTGTTTGTAATATTTAATATTGGTTTGCGTTAATTAGCTAAATATATACAGCCTTCCAAATAATTATCTCAATTCACACAACACATAGTTGTATGACAACACTTGTTCGACATAATAATATTATATACTCATTTGATAATTCTTTATAATATTTA
>JAAZPT010000361.1 GCA_012797085.1 Christensenellaceae bacterium
CGTTTAATGTTTTAAAATACAAATTGTTACCAAAGGGCAAAGGAAGGCTATAATCGCTTTTGTTTTTTTCAACTACAAAATATAAACCCTTTTGTACTATACTTGGAGAAATATCTATCAAAGCTTGGCATATATTGCACATTCCATCTTGGCTTAATGGGCCGCTTTTTTTACATTCTCTACATTCCCTGTCATTTTTTTCTCTGGTGCTTGTATTAAGCTTTACAATATCATCATAGGTATATCGTTGAGATTTCTTTATGGACAGTTCCCTGCCAACCCTTTCGTATACGCTGCCTATATCCTGTGCCAATTCATTGCCTGTGCAATCAACATAAGCACATGCAACATATAAGGCAACGCCAAATTCTGATAAAAACCAACTTTTTAATTCCTGCTCAAACTCTATTAAAGAGTCGATTGTTGCTTTTGTGTTAGGCAACAATATATAGGCATGACCGCCACCTGCATATATTAAATTACAGCGGGACAAGTTTGTTTTTTGAAGTAAATCATCAACTATATTTTCCATCAATAAATCCAAATATAAAGATCGGGCTCTAAGGGCCTTTAAAGCACCTTTGCCGCTTATGGTATAAATATAGTTTTGTATACCGGATACATCAAAGGAAAACAATAAAAAAGCTTTTTCATCCTTCAAAGCTTTTTCATCCTTAAATATTTTTTCTTTTAAATTTTCCCCTTCCAAATAATAAAACAAGCAGCTTGCAATGGAAGCCGTTGTTTTTGAATGGTCATACAGGGAAATATCGCCAAGTTCCTTTGTATTTGTTGATGAAGGAACATAGCTTGTACATATTTCTAACAAATGAAGTATAGAATTTATGTATTTCTCTTCAACTTGTACGCCCTTTAACTGTTCTTCAAGCTTAATTTTAATATCTAAATAGTTTGAAGCTGTGGCGCTAATTTCATTGCTTGTAGGATAGTTTATATCCTTTAAAAATTTTAATTTGTAATTTAAATTATTGTTGGAGCCGTTGAGTATATTAAAAACTGAAGCCAAGGGAGCAGTTTTATCAAAGCCGGCCTCAGAATCACTATCCCCTTCAATAAGCTCAAGCCTCCTATCACTATATGCAGATATATTATCGGCAACATAAGCTATATATGCCAAAGAGTTATCGTCAAGCGCAGCTTTAGATAACTCTCTACCATGGTGATACTTGATGCACTCCTTTATATCCGTATTGCCTTCAAATGCCGGTATTTTGCTTAAAAACTCCCAGCCTAAAATACTGTGAGATTTCTTTTCTCCGCTTCTATATATTATTTTACCAACATCGTGAAGTAGTGACCCAATAATAAGGTTCACCAATTTTTGATTCAAAGTAAAAAACCTCCTATATTTAATTTAAAAATGATGTTTACAATGTAAAAATTATATCATTTTAGTCATAAATGTTCAATGATTAAAATGATATTTATTTTTGTATACTGTTTTAAAAATGTTCAGCCCCTTATTTTATATTTCACAAAAAAATTTAGTCCCCTGACGGGGCTTTTGTATTTAGA
>JAAZPT010000362.1 GCA_012797085.1 Christensenellaceae bacterium
TGAAGGGCTTAAAACTTCTATATTAAACAAACCTTCTAAATTAAGGTTGAATATAATATCCTTTTCACCCTGTAAAGTATATTGTTCGGGAACAAGCAAAACAATGTTTTTTTCTTCTTTCATTTTGCTTTCGATTTCTTTTAGCAAGGGCTTAAGGGCTGTATTAGGTCTAAATCCTTTTATTTTAACTATATCTAGCATAGCACACCTCTTATTATTAAATTATAAAACATAATGTAAATGTGTCAAGAAATCAAATTCTATTACTATATTAAGAGTATTTATGATACAATGGTATTGCATAATTTTTTGGAGGATGTTTTATGAAAGAAATTACATATGAACAGTTAGAACAATTTGAAAATGCATTCAAACAAAACAAAAACAATAAAATTGCAATGAATGCATCAATAAAAAATGGAATATTAAAAAGTGCGGAAAATCGTAAAGATTTTATTAATATGGGGCATAATTATTCAATAAACATTGAAACCGGTGATATTACTAATCAAATGAAAAGTGGAAGATGTTGGATGTTTGCTGCGTTAAATGTAATGCGGGTTGAAATTATGAAAAAACTAAATCTTGAAAGTTTTGAACTTAGTCAAGCCTATCCTTTGTTTTGGGATAAACTTGAAAAGTCAAACCTGTTTTTAGAGAATATTATTGAATCTTTATCTTTACCTTTGGAAAGTAGGGAAGTTGGATTTTTGTTGAAAGATCCCCTTGGAGATGGAGGCCAATGGGATATGTTTAGTGGAATAGTTGAAAAATATGGTGTAGTGCCAAAACAATTTATGCCGGAATCCTTTTCATCTTCAAACACACGCCAAATGACAAAATATTTAACACTTAAACTTAGAGAATTTGCTTGTGTTTTACGTACAGCAAACGAAGAAGGCAAAAGTGAAGCGGAACTTCGAAGCATGAAGGATGATATGTTATCCATAATCTATAGAATGTTATGCATATCATTAGGTGAACCACCTAAAAGTTTTACATTAGAAATTAGAGATAAAGATAAAAAATTTATTAGATTATCAGAATTAAGCCCTAAGGAATTTTTTAAAGAATATGTCAGCATCAATCTTAATGATTACGTAAGCTTAATAAATGCACCTACAACGGATAAACCTTATTTTAATACTTATACAGTTCAATATTTAGGTAGTGTTGTTGGTGGGGCTCCAGTTAAATATCTTAACTTACCTATTGAAAACTTAAAGCGGGCAGCTATTGCACAAATGGAAGCTGGAGAAAGTGTTTGGTTTGGGTGTGATGTTGGTCAATCTTCCCTTATGGATGATGGGGTAATGTCCATGGATATTTTTGATGTTGACGAACTATTTGATACTCAGTTTCCACTTGATAAAGCTCAAAGGTTAGATTATAGTGAAAGCTTAATGACTCATGCCATGGTACTATGTGGTGTTAATATTGATGATGATGGTAAGCCTAACCGTTGGCGTGTTCAAAACAGCTGGGGAAAAGATAGAGGAGTCGATGGATTTTATGTTATGAGTGATGAGTGGTTTAATGAATATACATATCAAGTTGTTGTAAATAAAAAATACCTCACAAATGAGGAAAGAAAAATGTTTGAAAAAGAACCTATTGTTTTAAAACCATGGGATCCAATGGGGAGTCTTGCAATATAAAGAGGGATATATGAAACTGCTTTTGTTAATAATGGAATATTTAGGGACAATTGCCTTTGCAATTTCAGGTGCAAGCCTTGCTATTCGTAAAGGCATGGATTATTTAGGTGTGGTTGCACTCGGAATAATTACTGCAACTGGTGGTGGCTTAATTCGGGATATTATTTTAAACAGGTTTCCGGCAGCTGTGTTTGTAAATAAAGCCTTTGCATTTTTAGCATTTATTACATCAACAATTCTATTTATATTTTTATATTTCAACAAACATATATTAACAAGTAAACGTTTTTACAAATTTGAATTGTTAGTAAATATTTTTGACTCTATAGGGCTAGGAATTTTTACTGTCGTAGGAGCGATGGTGGCATACCATTTAACCCCAAGGGTTGGCATTGTTTTAACATTGTTCGCCGGTGTTATAACTGGTGTTGGTGGGGGAATAATAAGGGATGTTTGCTCTTTAAGTATGCCGTATGTATTTACAAAACATATATATGCAAGTGCTTCATTATTTGGTGCAATTATTTTGTTGTTTTGTATTCCGCTAATAGGTGAAACCGCAAGTACATTTGTTAGTATTTTATTTATTTTTATTATAAGGTTGCTTGCATCAAAGTACAGATGGAATTTACCAAAAGTTATAATGCCGGAACATATTATGGCATCAAAATATAATGATAAAATCAAGTAATTAATTATTAACAACAGTTATTGGTAAAATTCCAAACAGTTCATTTAAATATTCTTCAACTTTGTTTTTAAAGTTGATATGCTTTTTATCTTCAGCATCTATACTAAAATCTATTGGTATAATGCTGAAGTTATCTTTTTTATCGACTTTATTTTTCCAAATATATAAAGGTATATAGCTTATCTTTATTGTTTCAACCTTGTTTTTTGTTCGGTTGTAAGTTATATCAAATTTCAACATAATACTACTTGCTTGTGCTATATTATTAGCATTTGATGAAATCAAATTACCTAATGAATAGGCGATAGGCACATTTCGAGAAAGTATATTTTCATTTGAAGTATTTAAAATATCTAAAATTAAAGGGTTATTTTGATTGTTGGCAATTATTATATTTGCTCCGGCTTCTGCTATATATTGAGCAACATTAATTTGCTCCTTGCTTGGGCTTTTACCAGTGCTTTTTTCCCAATCCAAAGTAACAACAACAAACAAAGCACCTTGTTCTTTTGCTTTTAAAATATCGTTCCTTACTCTTTCTTCACTTATTATATTTATATGATAACTCCAATTTTGTTCAGGAATTTTCTTTTTGCTTGTTTTAGATAAACTTTGTGTATAGTGTAAAAATGCAACGGGGATATTTTTTACATTTTGAATTAATATATCATCATCGTAGGATTCAGCATCTATTCCATTAAGAACAATATTATTATAATTAGCACTTGAAAGCATGCTTTGTATACCTTCAAGGCCATAGTTTAATGAGTTATTATTACCATGGTTTATTGTATTTATTCCAATATTTTTAATACTGCTTATTAAAGACACGGGCGCATTTATATCGCTCAAACTTTCATTATCAACAAAAGTATTGCTTAAACCTAATACATTAATATCACTATCAATATATTTTTTTATATTTAAAAATATAGCATCCGTATCAAAGTAATCTGTATTTTTTAAAGTTGCTTTTTGTATTTTTTTATCATAATTTACATTACCGGTAAACAATATTGAAAAATTTACAACTTCATCTTCTAATATTGGAGTAGGAGTGGGTTCTGAAAAAGAGTGCGTTGAAAAATCTAATTTTATGTTCTGATTATCGGGTTCTTTTGTATTTGTTACAAGTGAATTGGATACAACCTCTAAGGAATTTTTAGTAAAATTAACAAAGGTTTTGCTGATTTTTTCGGGATTTATTCTAGTATTCAAGTCTCCAAACAGTTTTGGAAATAGCCAAATACATGCAAATAGAACAATTATTAAAATAATAATTATTACTATGCTACCTAAACTAAGTCCTTTTTTTTGGGGTTTCATTGCTATTTTCCATCCAAATTTAAAACATCATTATTTAGCCTTAAACCTTGACCTTAGGCTTACAACATGATACCATAATACGTAGTGTTATGCAATTAAACACATATTATTTGAAGGTGGATGAATATTATGAAATTAAGTTTTTCTACATTAAGTTGCCCTCGTTGGAGTTGGAATGAAATTGTTAGTACAGCTGCAGATTTGGGTTATGATGGTATTGAAGTTCGTGGTGTTGGAAAAGATATATCGGTTCCATCAGTTCCCGAATTCAGTGACGATAAATTAGCAGACACGATTAACCGCCTTAATAAACTAAACTTGCAAATACCTTGTTTAACAAGTGATTGCTGTATAAATGTAAGGGGCGATGAAGAGTATTTACACAATGAAATAAACGCTTATATTACATTAGCTAAAAAAATGAATGTTCCTTATATAAGGGTTATGGCAGCAGAGCCTGTGCCGGAAGTAAAAGGTGAAGTAGATGTTCCTTATATAATCGAACAAGCGAAGCTTTTGGGGAATATGGCTCAGCAACAAGGTAGAACCATATTGCTTGAAACTCATGGTGTATGGTCTGATAGTGAAAAGTTTGCAAAACTTATGCAGAGCATTAATCATGATAATGTAAATGTACTATGGGATATTCATCATCCATTTAGATTTATGAAAGAAACAGCAGCACATACTTATAACAATTTAAAACAATGGATTAAACATGTTCATGCTAAAGATGGTATAGTTGCTGAAAATGGAAAATATAAATATGTGCTCCCCGGATTAGGCGATATTCCTATTTTAGAGTCCTATAATATTTTGAAGGATAATAACTATGACGGTTATTTTTCATTAGAATGGGTTAAACGTTGGGATTTAAGTTTAGAAGAACCAGGTGTTGTTTTGGCCAGTTTTATTAATTATATGAAATCGCTTTAATTTGGAGGATTTATGAAAAAACCTTTAAATTTTATTTTGATTATATATATGATAGCGTTTTTGTTCTTTGTTGCTATGTATATTCCGTCTCCGGAGATTTTGCCTGAAGCTAAGAATAAATACATGAATGAAATAGATGATTTTTCTTTCAAGTTCAATGATTTGTTTATTTCAAAAGCTATTGCTGAAGGAACATTTGGAACGGCTGAAGCTGTATTACCAATACCTTTAGAAGAAACACAGGGTAGAGACCCTATAGCTGAAAATTTCACAGAAAATTCTTATGAAGATCAAACCATAAAAATTAAAATGGAACATGGAAGGTTTGAAGATTGCGATTATCATGTTGCTTATGTTGAAATAGTAGACCCTAGTCAATTAAGAACCGGTTTGGCCGGTGAATTAGGAAGCAAAAGAGTTTTAAAAACAAGTGAATTAGCTCCTAAATTTAATGCTCTTGTAGCTATAAACGGTGACTTTTATACTCAAGTTCAAAGTGGCTTTATAGTTAGACAAGGTGAAGTTTATCGCAAAAAAACAAGCAGTAATTTAGACTTTCTTCTCATAGATTCTATGGGAGATTTTCACATTATTGTAAGAGGCAAAGAGGAACAAGTCAATCAAATTAAAGAGTTGATTGAAACAAAAGAAATTGTTAATGGATTTTGTTTTGGTCCGGCATTGGTAATTGATGGTCAGGTACAACAAATACCGGAAAACTATCAATTTGCTCCTCATTATAAAAACCCAAGGGCAGGTATAGCTCAACTTGGTCCACTAAAGTATGCACTTGTTGTTGTTGATGGTAGGCTAAATGATAGTGAAGGTTTAGACTTAACACAGTTTTCTCACTTGATGAAAGAAATTGGAAGTGTTCATGCATACAATCTTGATGGCGGAAATTCTGCAGCATTATACTTCAAAGATTCACTTTATAGCACCAAGAGTGTTGAAAATGAAAGATCCATTACTGATATAATATATTTTGTAACTGCAGTATTAAATTAAGGTGAAAACATGTTTGGTTTTTTGGATTCTAACTATTATGGTATTTTTGTAGCCTTAGCAATTCTAGTATATTTTATTATAGTAAAGTTTTTATCTAAAGATGATAATACAATAATACTAATGTTTAGCGCAACGTCTTCTATGGTTTGTTTGTTCTGCTCAAGGTTGGTATATGTTGCAGTAAATTTTGCTTACTATATTTTTGAAATTGAAAATCCAAAAGCAATGTTTTTTGTTTGGGATGGAGGTTTTTCACTAACAGGTTTATTGTTAGGATTATTACTTTCATTAAGCCTAATAAAAAAATACGCGAGAGACTATATCAAACTTTATAATGCATCCTTTGCCGCTTTGGGAGTTTTTATTAGTATAATAAGGCTTGCTGAAAGGTTTACCAATGTTGGTATAGGAAAGTCCTTAAGCGATGATGTAACTGGAATTTTTGTTATTAAGGATGCTTGGGGTTTTTCAAGTATAGCAGTATACAAAATAGAGGCATTAATTGCGTTAATAATTGCAATAATACTTATTACTTTATTTATTAAATTATATAATAAAAAATCAAGTATTAATTATCCGTATATTGTTTGGCTGTTTTTTATACTTTATGGCGGAACACAGGTTATTATGGAAAGCATCCGCAATGATGGGCATATGATGTTACTTTTTGTTCATGCTCAACAAATTTTTGCCTTTGCAATGCCGGTAATTGTTTCAATAATAGTATTAAAACAATTAAGGAAAAAGAACATTAAAACTTCTCTTAATGTAATTGCGCCTATATCTTTTATTATTTTATTGGCTTTAGGAATGGCGTTAGAGTTTGTTTTGGATGGACGCTTGCATTTTAATTTAAAATTGTTTGGTATAAGTGATTTTGCTCGTAACTATATATTATTTTCATTAATATGCATAATATTGATGGCTTTATCTATTTATATAGTTTATACTTTATACAAATATGATGATAAAAAAACTTTGCACAATTAATGCAAAGTTTTTTGTTTTAATTTGTTGGTGCTCCACATTCCAAACAAGGTAATAACTTATTAAATGGTGCGTTACCTAACTCACTATATAAGAAAGAAGTTAAAGGTAAATATTTTTTTGCCACCCTTGGACATTCCGGATCAACATGGTAATAACTGCCACCGCTGCTATTATAATAAAGTTTTGTGTTGCCGTCGGGTTTGGGTGTTACAGTAGTTCTTGGTTGATCTGTAGGTGCGGGTGTTGCGTTAGGGTCAGGTGTTTCTTCTTTTATCCTTGTTGCTAATGAGGAAGGATCTATATACCAAATTCCATTTTCTTTTAACATTATTATTTGATATCTCATTACCTCAAGTTCATCGCTTGTAAATTTATTTATACTTGCTTTTAAGGTAACTGTTAGTGCTTGGTCGGCATCGGTTCCGCTTAAGTTTTCTACTGTATAATCTGCAGGTCTTCTGTTAGATAATATGTTAAATAATGCTTGAGTAGGCGAACCCTGTGTTGAGGCCCATGACGGGGCAACTAAAGTGGCCATTTCGTCAATTTTACCAACTTTCCAATATTCCATAAACATTTCAAAGCGTTGTTGAGAAGCTGTTTTTTCGCCTTCTTCTGTCGGAGCAACGGCGGCTACTGTAGGTTGGGCTTCGGGAGGAATTGTTTCTGAAGGGCTTTCGTTAGTTGTAACTGTGTTAGGTTTATTTGTATTTACTTGTCCAGGCTGTATTCCTGTTATTAGGTTTATTGCAATTATTAACATTAAAGCACTATAAGTAACAGTCATTGTAAGGCGTATTCCATCGCTATATGGTTTTTTCCAAAACAACCAAATCAAAGCAATTACAGCACCTATTATAAAAGCAAATTTAAAAACGGTTTCATGTATTGATAATGCTAATAAAAACAATATAGGTAAAAGTACAAACAAAGAAATTAAAGACATATTTGTCGGTTTTTTTATCCACTCGTACAAGGTTTTTGCAAAACTTTGGAAACGCCAACTACTTTTTTGCTTAACTGGTTGGCTAAAATATTGTTGATTTGTTTGCATATTAGCGGCATTTCTTTTTTTAAAATTTGCAAAACCGTCATTAGGGTTTTGAGCATATCTTTGGTTAAAATTATATTGTTGATTATAAGCAAACTGTTGGCTATATTGTTGGTTTATATTTGGATTAAATTGAGGGGGAAAAGGTTGAACATTTTGATTGTTATTTAAAAAAGTACCTTGTTGTCCTTGACCTTGAAAAGAATTAAAATTTGTTTGTGGATTATACATGTTTTGATTTGGCAATTGTGCGTGTTGGCTATGTTGCAAATATGTATTTGAATTATAAACCTGAGGCCCTCTAACATGTGTAGCAGCAGGATTCGTCTGTTGCATAGCGTGGTTAAAAACAGGCTGTTGTGCAAATGGAGCATTATTATACTGTGTATTTTGTAAATTGTTTTGAACAGGTATATTACTTTGGCTAAATGCTGTATTATTTGCAGTGTATGCCTGATTGGGCTGATTAACAGGTGTATTTGATTTTTTATTGTTTTTCTTTTGCCAAAAAGATGACTTCTTTTTCTGGTTAAAAGTTGGATTGCTTGTGTATTGAGGACGTTGTCCGTTATTCATGTATATCCCCCTATATTTAGGCACTTAAGTAAACAATGTGCAAACTTTATTATACCATATTTTAAAATATTGTAAATGTTCAAATCTTTTTTTGAAACAAGTTTTAACATAATTTAAATATTTTAAATTCTCTTTTTAATATTATTTAAAAGATTAAGGAGCTAAAAATGTTATATATTTTATTATTAATTTTATTATTAGCAATACTTTTATTTTTTACACCTTTATACATAAAAAGGTTTTTATGTTCATACAAATCAATTAAAACTGTAATCTTAAAAACACCAAGTATGTTAATATCAATAGCTATAGCAGCCTATTCTTTTTACAAATTACATAATATTTATACAACTAATATATTGATTGCACTGATAATATGTATAATAGCGGATGTTGTAATTTTTTTTAATTTTATTGGAGGTACTATAATTTTTGCTTTAGGCCATATATTTTATATTTATTTGTTGTTTAAATTAAATGTTAGCATAAAATTATTTTTTCTATTCTTTTTGTTGTTTACTTTTGTTATTTTTATAATAGTATATAGAAATAAAAAAGCTTTAATTAAATTATTAAAAACTAACAATATAATATTAGCATTACCGTTTATTTTATATAGTTTAATGCTGATTACTTTATTATCCTTTTCATATTCCGTTGCTTTTGTAAACACAAGTGTAGAAAATGTATTGTTATGCTTGGGCATAAACTTTTTTGTAATATCAGATATTACTCTTGTATTTAATATTATTTACCCAACAAACAAAACAAAAGAAAGGATTAGTTTATCTTTTTATTATGTTGGACAATTTTTAATAGCAAACGCAGCATTATTTAGCTACATATTTTCCAACACAAAATAATCCTCATTATCAAAAGCTGCCTTAAACATTTTTTCTAATTTTATTTTTTCTGCAGTTGCATTTGATGTTGAAATTAAACTAATGTATGGGGCTACCTTTTCTGTATTTAGAATATTTTTTTTGGATAAACGCCTATGTAATTCTTTAACAGTTCCCACATTTCCATCTAAAATTTCTATGTTTTCAGGTAATATTTCACGTATTAAATTTTTTACGAAAATAAAGTGTGTGCAGCCAAGCACAACAGCACCAATACTATCCAAGTTATAATTATTAAATATGTTGTTTAAATATGTTTTAACTTGAGTTTTATCAAAGTTCAAATTTTCAACATACATAACTAAATCAGGGCATGGAATAGGCTCAGCATTTGCTCCATACTTTTTCATAAGTAACTTAAATTTTTCCAGCTTTAGAGTAATGTTTGTTGCTAAAACCAACACGGTTTTTCCGGAACTTAAAAAATAAGCGGGTTTTAATGCAGGCTCCATTGCAATAATAGGCAAACTATACTTACTTCTTAAATACTTTGCTGCAACGCTGGATGCTGTATTGCAAGCAATAAGTATAGCTTTGCAACCTTCACCTATTAATTTTTCACTTATTAATAATGATCTGTTTAATATTAAACTTGTAGGCTTAACACCATATGGGGCAAAAGCGGTATCTCCAATATATATAAAATTTTCATAGGGCAAAAAACGGGTAGCCTCTGCTAAAACGCTAACACCACCCATTCCGCTATCAAAAATGCCAATGGGATTTTTGCTCACAAAAACACCTCCGTATATCATTATACAACTTTGATATTAGCTTTACAAACCCATAAATTATTTTTTGAAACCTTCAAACAATAGTAAAATAACTAAATAACACTTGTATTAATTAATTCTATGTGTTAAAATATATACAGTTATAGTTGCTTTACGACTATAGCATTTTTTAAAAGTATATCTACCTTAAAGAAAGAAGGGTTTGCATAATAAAAGAGTGTCATTGCTTGCTATACATTTGCGCAATTATTAAGTATATAAAATCACTGTGCATAGTTGTTTTGTTGGCTTATTTTTGTAGAATGAAGGCAATAAGTGATAGTAACACTCTTTTTGTATGCATTTTTAATTAGGAGAATAAATGTCAAAAAAAACGGAAAAATTAAGACCTGTTGTTGATAAAAAAACAAGGGATGAAGTAAATAGAATTTGTAATATTGTAGCCCAAAATACTAATATTGAGTTTGTTGAGGCTACTTGGGAAAGGGAGCCTCGCGGTATTGTTTTAACAGCTTTTATTGATAAGCTCGAGGGAGTTAGCCTTGATGACTGTGAACTTTTTCATAAAGCATTGCAAGTAAAGGTAGAAAAATATGATTATGACTATTTGGAAGTGTCGTCTTTAGGTGCGGATAGACCAATAAAAAACCGTAAAGACTTTGAACGTTTTGCAGGGGAAATGGTGGAAGCCAAGCTCTATGCAAAGGTGAATGGTTCAAAAATTATAAAAGGTAATATAGTTGATTATAATGAAAATTTTGTTACCATAAATGTACAAAATAATAATATAGAAATTGAAATGAAAGATATTGCAATTATTAAACCCGTTATAGATGTTGAAGCTGAAGTACAGGCATTGGATTTAAATTAAGAATAGGAGTATAGAAATGAGAACTGCGAGAAACAGTAAAATAGATAGGGAAAGAAAAGCTCAAATAGTTGATGCAATAAGAGCTATTTCCCATGAAAAAGGAATTGACGAATTAGAAATGCTTGCTACAATTGAGAGAGCTTTGGAAGCAGCTTACCGTAAAAATACCGGTGAAGAAAAAACTCCAAAGAACTATAAAGCAAGAATTGACCAAAAAACAGGGGAAATACAAATTGTGGCATATAAAATAGTAGCTGAGGAAGTTGAAGATAGTGTAAACCAAATATCTTTGGAGAATGCTATAAAACTTAAGAAATATTATTTGCCGGGTGATATAATAGAGGTTGATGTAACCCCTGCAAGTTTTTTAAGAACAGCCGCTCAAACAGCAAAACAAGTTATTACACAAAAACTTAGAGAAACAGAAAATGGCAGAATTGCACAAGAATATACCGAGAAGGAAAACGATATTCTTACAGCGGTGGTTTTAGGCGAAGATGCAA
>JAAZPT010000424.1 GCA_012797085.1 Christensenellaceae bacterium
AAGGGCAAAACCTCCAGGATTGCGACTATGTGGTCAACTACGACATCCACTGGAATCCGGTGAGGATAATCCAGCGCTTTGGGCGTATCGATCGCATCAACAGCCCCAACGCCAAAATCCAGATGCTGAACTTCTGGCCTACCAAAGACCTGGATAAATACATCTCCCTCAAGTTGAGAGTGGAGGCGAGGATGGCTCTGGTGGATATTACCGCCACAGGCGAGGACAATCCCTTCGCCGAAGAGGAATTTAACGAACTGCTTTCCAACGAAATAAAGTTCCGCGCCAAGCAGTTGAAAAGGCTCAAGGAAGAGGTTATCGACATCGAAGACATGGAAGACGGCATCAGCCTGACCGATTTCACTCTGGATGATTTCCGGGTTGATCTGCTTAACTATATCAAAGCAAACGAAAAAGAGCTGCGCGAAGCCCCTCTTGGCCTGTACACCGTGGTGCCCTCTCCCGACCACGAACTTTGGGACCACTCGGTCAAAGTCAGCCAGGAACACAGGGAAATCATCCGGCCCGGTGTGATCTTCTGCCTCCGCCACAACGAATCTGGCAGGGAATACGAAAAGCTCAACCCTCTCCATCCCTATTTTATGATCTACATCCGCACCGACGGCACCGTCCGTTTCCGTTTCTTTAATGCCAAGCAGATCCTGGATATGTACCGGATCCTGGCCAGCGGACGGCGAAGTCCCATCGAAAGCCTTTGCGACCAGTTCGACCAGGAAACCAAATCGGGCGAAGACATGAGAGCCTATAATGAGCTCATCCAGAAAGCCTTAAAAAGCATCAAAGCCTCCCTTGCAAAGAAAAAGCAGGATCAACTCCAAACCCATGGCGATGCTGTGCTCCCTCCCCTGAAACAACATGACCCCGGCGGTGAATTTGAACTGATTACCTGGCTGATAATCAAATAAGCACCAGAGAGAAGACCTATGAACGCAAAGACAGACATGAAACTTTCCATCCAGGAGGCTTTGAATAACTTTCAAACCCGTCCTTTTGTGGATGCCGCCTACGATTTTTGGAAAGTCCTGGGCTATGAATCCCAGCGTAGATTCGAAGAAGTATCCTATACCTATTCAGAATTTACGGAAGCCTTTTCTTCCCGCCACCGTCTCAGGGAAGACAAAGCCCTGAAGAATCACTGGAAACAGATACATATCCTCTTTCAACTCACAGATGAGGAGATTCTGGATAGTTTATCCAAAAATCAACAGGAAGAGATTGAGGGCCTGGGTTTCAACACAATCCAGTCCAACAATATCAAGTCTTATCTCTTTGTGGCGATCGAACTCACTCAAGACCATTTCACCCGCACCAATATGGCCAATCTGACCAGGGAGATCAACCGCTGCTTTGCAATGCCTGTATTGCTCATGATAAAAACGGACAAGGCTGTCACCATCTCTGTCATCTACAGGCGCCGCAGCAAGAAAGACGAAGCAAAGGACGTTTTGGACAAGGTGACCCTGATCAAGGATATCAGCTTCAAAAGCCAGACCCACCGCGCCCATATCGAGATCCTTTTTGACCTGAGCCTGGCAGAACTCGACCGTAAGCACACACTGAGCAATTTCGATCAATTGCACAAGGCGTGGGAAATGACGCTCGACCTCAAGGAACTGAACAAAAGGTTCTACAAGGAGCTTTCAAACTGGTTTTTCTGGGCGGTCAAGCAAGTCAATTTCCCCGACCCTCACGAACCTGATATCGAAAACCGCAATACAATCGGCCTGATCAGGCTGCTGACCCGGATAATCTTTGTCTGGTTCATGAAGGAAAAAGGTCTGGTGCCGGAGCTTCTTTTCAATCAGGACAAGATCAGGGAGATCATCAGGTTTACGGACAAATCGGGCTCTTCCTATTACAAAGCCATCTTGCAGAATCTCTTTTTTGCCACACTCAATACTGAAATGACAAAAGACAAAGAGGAGTCCCGCCGTTTCCGCTCCGATATCACCGGACACTTGAACTCGCATTATGGAATCTTTACTGTGTTCAGATACAAGAACCTCTTTTTGGAGCCGGAAACAGCCATCAAAAAGCATTTTGACAGCATACCCTTTCTAAATGGAAGCCTCTTTGAGTGCCTTGATAACGAGTTTCAAGAAGGGAACAAAACCAGGAGGGAATATGTGGATGGCTTCAGCGACCGGCCGGATAACCCCCTGAAAGTGCCGGACAGCCTGTTTTGGCTGGACAAAGGCTTTGAGTATGACCTGAACTCTATCTACGGCACCAAAAACCAGCACTACAAGATCAGGGGCCTGCTGGATATCCTGCACAGCTACAAATTCACCATTGCGGAAAACACGCCCGTGGAGGAGGAAGTGGCACTGGACCCGGAATTGTTGGGCCGGGTCTTTGAAAACCTTCTGGCTGCCTACAACCCGGAAACCCGCAGCACGGCCCGCCATGAGACAGGTTCCTTCTACACACCCCGGGAAATAGTGGATTTCATGGTCAACGAAAGCATTGTAGCCCATCTCTGCAAAGCCCTTCCCGCGGAAAATGACGAGCAAAAAGAGGATAATGAAATCCGCCTGCGGCTCCTGCTGGAATACACGGACGAGGATTCCCTCTTCTCTTCAGAGGAAGGCGACCTGCTCATCGAAGCCATAGACAACACCCGGATCATCGATCCCGCCTGCGGCTCCGGTGCCTTTCCCATGGGCCTGCTCCTCAAGATGGTCCATATCCTCCACAAGCTCGACCCGGACAACCAAAAATGGAAAGCCCGGCAGATCGAAAACCTGAAGGCTTCAGCGTCTGATATGCAGAGAAAAATCCCAGACAGCAAAATCAGGGACGAAGCCAGCAAAAAGCTGCAGGAGAGCATTCGCGAACTGGAAAAGACCTTTGAGGATTACGACCTGGACTACAGCCGCAAGCTATTCCTGATCGAGCGCTGCATCTATGGCGTGGACATACAGCCCATTGCCATCCAAATCTCCCAGCTTCGCTTCTTTATCTCCCTCCTGGTGGATCAGACTCCCAAGCCCAGGAAGTTCAACCTGGGGATCGAGCCCCTGCCCAACCTTGAAACCAATCTGATTGCCGCCAACTCCCTGATTCCCATAAACCTTGGAACCCAGATGGAGTATTTCTTTGACTTGGAAATCGAACAGTTCAAAAACGATATCATGGAGATTCACAACCAATACTTCTCCGCCCATTCCCGGGTAAAGAAAAAGGCTTTGCGGGAGAAAGAGCAGGCACTCAGGTCAAGCTTTGCCGCTGCGCTGCAGAAACTGGATGTTCCGGTCAAAAATGCCGCTCTCATTGCCAACTGGAGTCCCTATCAAAACAATGCCTGCGCCCAGTTCTTCGATCCCGAGATCATTTTCGGCATCAAAAACTTCGATATCGTTATCGCCAATCCGCCCTACATCCGGCAGGAGGACATCAGCAACAAAAATGAGCTCAGGGAGGCTGGATATGAGGTATTCAACTCTACCTCAGACCTCTATACCTACTTTTATGAGCTTGCCCACAAACTCTTGTCAGAGCGGGGTGTCCTTTCCTTCATCACCTCCAATAAATGGCTGCGTGCCAAGTATGGCGCCAAACTGCGCTCTTTCCTTGGGACAAAAGCCACCCTGCTCTCCCTGATCGATTTCGGCGGCTTCCGGGTTTTCGAATCTGCCACTGTGGATACGAACATCATTGTCTGCCTCAAATCTCCACCGCCCAAGAACCACAAAGTCGATTTTGTCAATGTCGATAGCTCCTTTAGCGGCGAAGACCTCGGGAGATATTTTGCGGATGAGAAATCCAAGATCGCCCAAGCCTCCCTGAAAGAGGAAGGTTGGACCCTGGCTGGAGAATCTATCCTGGCTCTCAAGGAAAAGATCGAAGCGAGAAGCAAACCGCTCAAAGAATGGGATGTTAACATTTATTACGGGATTAAAACAGGCTGTAATGAAGCCTTCATCGTGGATACTCCCACCAAGGAGAGGCTCTGTCGGAAAGACCCTAAAAGCGCTGAGGTACTAAAGCCGGTTCTCCGAGGGAGGGATGTCCAAAAGTATCTTTACCAATGGGCGGAGTTGTGGTTGATTGCAATGTTGCCATCACTTAGTTTAGACATAGATGATTATCCTGCTATTAAACAGTATCTATTGACTTTTGGTAAAAGACTCTATCAAACAGGCGAAAAAGGATGTAGAAAAAAGACTGGAAACCAATGGTATGAAACACAGGATCAAATTGCATACTATAATGAGTTTAACAAAGGAAAAA
>JAAZPT010000363.1 GCA_012797085.1 Christensenellaceae bacterium
ACCTCAATTTGCCTTTGAAGGTGAGCTTACGGACTTCCAAGAGGAGGGGCTTGCCTTTTTAGAAAGCACCGACAGGTGCCTGCTTGCTGATGAAATGGGCTTGGGAAAAACTGTGCAAGCTCTTGCTCTGCTTGCAAGGCGATGTGAATATCCTGTTATAATAGTGCCACCGGCTCATCTTGTAAGCAACTGGCTAAATGAAATTAACAAGTTTTTGGGCAATAGCAAGTACGGTATTAAAGTGCATGTAATAAAAGGTTTAAAACCTTATGATTTGCCCACGGCGGATATTTATATAGCCCATTATCTGTTATTGCGAGGCTGGAAAAATGTTTTGCCGGATTATGCCTTTGATACAGTTATATTTGATGAAATACAGGAACTGCGCCATGGAGGCACGGAAAAATATTCTTCAGCCAGTTTATTGGCATCAAGCGCCAACAGAGTTATTGGCCTAAGTGGAACCCCTATTTATAATAATGGCGGTGAAATATGGCAGGTTATAAATATTTTAGACTTTAATTTTTTAGGCAATTTTGATGCTTTCTCCAGGGAATGGTGCTATGGCTATGGCAACAATGTAGTAATAGATCCCGCTAAATTAGGTAATTTTTTAACGGAGGAAGGCATTATGTTAAGGCGCAGAAAGGAAGACGTATTGCCCTCCTTACCGCCAAAAAGGCGACTTGTTACTGCAATAGACAGCGATGAGGACGTTTTTAAACGATGGATGCAGCCTATAATTGAAAAGCTTAGTACATGGAACAGTGATTTAAGCCTATCCCAAAGGACACTCCTTGCCTTTGAAATTGATAAGGGGGAAAGGCAGGCTACAGGCGTAGCAAAGGCTCCCTATGTGGTACAGTTTGTAAGAATGCTTGTGGATGGCGGGGAAAAGGTTTTGCTCTTTGCCCACCATCATAAGGTTATGGACATATATAAGTCCGGACTTAAAGCGGAAAAACCCGTTTTTATTACCGGCAGGGAAACAACACAACAAAAACAGGCTGCCGTTGAAAAGTTTATGAGCGGCAAAACAAATATTTGCTGCATATCCTTAAGGGCAGCTTCGGGTTTAAACTTGCAAAAGGCAAGCTGTGTAGTTTTTGGTGAGTTGGACTGGTCCCCGGCTGTACATAGTCAAGCTGAGGATAGAGCACATCGTATAGGGCAACAGGATTCATTGCTGTGTTACTACCTTGTAAGCAAAGAGGGAAGCGATCAAAGAATTCAAGATGCCTTAGGTTTAAAGGTAAGCCAATTTAAAGCCCTCATGCTTGACCCGTTGCAAACATCCCTTGATGAAAAAACCAATGCGGAACATGCAATTAATCACGTCAATCAATTATTTGAAAAATATATTAATAAAGGAGAAAACGTATGAACATTATTGAACAGTTAAATTCAGCGCCTCTATACTTGATATGCGGTTTTATTATACTTTGTGTAATTGTATTATCGGTTATATTTATGCTGAGAGCATATAGGGCAGGCCTTGCAATTGGTATGGATAAGATCGTGCTTAAAAGAACAATTACATCAAGTGCAACATTTACAGTATTGCCAAGTATAAGTATTTTGCTTGGAGTTATTGCCTTATCAGGCTCCTTGGGTACTCCACTACCTTGGCTAAGGCTTAGCGTAATAGGCGCATTGCACTATGAAACAAGCGTTGCCGATGTTGCAGCTCGTGCAATAGGGTTATCCGGCTTAAATGCCAGTGAAATGACATTGCAGGCCTTTTCCACAATAGCTTTGCTTATGGGTGTAGGCATAATTTGGGGTACAATATGTTCCGTGTTGTTTACAAAGGGATATTTAAACAAAATACAAAGTTCCGGCAATAAAAAGAAAAACTCATCCTTTGGCGGTTTTGGTGATATGGCTATGTCCGCCATGTTTATCGGCTTAATTTCAGCCTATATCGGCTCATATATGGCTACATTAACATCTAAGGGCAATGCGATACCTTTGCTTGTTTTAGCTTGTTCCGGCTTGGTTATGAGCATATTTATGTACTTTATTGATAAAAAGAATATGAAGTGGCTTGAAAACTTTTCCGTTGCAGGCAGCATGCTTGTAGCAATGGCCTGCGCCGTTCTGTTCGGCTTGTTTTTATAGGAGGTATTGTTATGAATAATGAACAAAAGCTTAAATATTTTGCAGATTATAACAATGGAACTCATACTATCGGCAGGATTGGTGTAAGCCTTATTATTATAATGCTTATAGGAGCACCCTTCGTTATGGGAACCTATTTAAAAGCAATGCCAGATATGCCGGCATTTTGGGCGGGATTAGCTCAAATTTTACTAATATGGGTTCCAAGCAGCATGGTTGAATTTTTAATTTATACCCCTATGCTTGGAGCGGGCGGCACATACCTTGCCTTTACAACAGGCAACCTACTAAATATGAAAATACCCTGTGTTGCAAATGCAAGGGAACTTTCGGGGGCTAAGGTCGGTACTCCCGAAAATGAAATTATATCAACCCTTTCAATTGCCACATCGGCCTTAGTGACAACTGTAGTTATAGCCTTAGGCGTGCTGTTGCTTATACCTTTGCAACCTGTACTTAAAAACCCGGTTTTGCAGCCGGCTTTTGACAATGTTGTACCTGCTTTATTCGGAGCCATGGCTTATAGATATTTTAGAAAAAACCTAAATATTGCCATATTGCCGCTAGTTTTAATGAGTGCACTGTTTATAGCAATTCCATCTTTAATATCAAGCGTTGGGTTTATGATTATACCCAGCGGTGCTCTATCAATAGCAATTGCATGGTATTTTTATAAAAAGAAGAACAAGGAAGTAAACTAAATGGATATTTTATTAAAAATAATTGCTTGTTTTATTATTATAATTGTTTTGCTTTTAATGGCAGCGATTATTAAAACCCTTACGGTTAAATCAAAAAAATCAACGTATTTCTCTAAAAATGAGCCGGATAGGGAAGCCTTATATGCAAAAAAACTTTCTCAAATGGTACAGGTGGAAACTATATCCTCAAAGGAAGATGTTGATTTAAGCAAGTTTTATAAATTTCATAAGGTTTTGGAGGACAACTTTCCCCTTTTACATTCAAAGCTTGAAAAAGTTGATATTGACGGCAACCTGCTATTCAAATGGAAGGGACAAAGCGATAAAAATCCTATTTTGCTTATGAGCCATATGGATGTAGTCGAGGCTACGGGCAAATGGCAGCATGAGCCCTTCAGCGGCGATATTGCCGACGGTCGTGTATGGGGCAGAGGCAGTTGTGATACCAAATGTAGTCTTATGGCCATTATGCAAGCAGTTGAAGAACTTCTCGCTGCAGATTATATTCCTCAATGTGATGTTTACATTGCCAGCAGTTGCACTGAAGAAGTTGCCGGTGACGGAGGGCCTAAAATTGTAAACTATTTAAAAAGTAAAAACGTTAGGCTTTTTATGGTTAGTGATGAGGGCGGAGCAATTACGTCAAACCCCTTACCCGGTGTAAAGGGATATTTTGCCATGGTGGGCGTTTATGAAAAGGGCACGGGTCATATAAACTTTGTTGCTAAAAGTAAGGGTGGACATGCAAGTGCACCATCTAAAAATTCGCCTATACACAGGCTTTCAAAATTGGTTTGCCATATTGAAAAACATTCACCCTTTAAAGCCTATATGAGCAAAGAGGTTGAGGAAATGTTTGCCCGCTTAGCCCCATATTGCAGTTTTCCTTTAAAAATGGTTTTTTCCAACATGTGGCTGTTTAAACCTTTGTTGGTATTGGCTTTGCCGAGCCTTAGCCCTACAGCTGCTGCAATGCTTAAAACAACTATTGCCTTTACAATGCAAGAGGGTTCTAAGGCCTTTAATGTAATACCGGAGAGCGCAACACTATCAGCAAACTTAAGGTATATTCCCTATCAACAAAAGGAAGAAAGTCTCGCTTTACTTAAAGAAATTGCCGCTAAATACAATGTTGAAATGGAAAACGTATTTTCATTTAACCCCACAAAACCCGTTGATATAGAGGGCAAGGCCTTTAAACTTACAGAGGAAGCCATTGCAAACTGTTTTGAAGGCGCAGGCTGTTGCCCTTATGTTGTAACAGGTGCTACAGATGCTCGTTTTTATGAGGAAATTGCCGACGCTTGTATAAGATTCTCGCCGATAATATATGATCCTCAGCAACTAAAAAGCATGCACGGCATAGATGAAAACCTTTTTACAAATGCTTTACCGGGTGCAGTAGACTATTATAAATATATTATTAAAGCACAACAATAAGTTATTTAAAATTTATCTTGACACTCAGCCATAAAATTGGTAAAATAGCACTTGCGATTGTCGCTTGGAGAGTTGGCTGAGTGGTCGAAGGCGCACGACTGGAAATCGTGTTTACGTTGATAGCGTAACTAGGGTTCAAATCCCTAACTCTCCGCCATAAAAAAGGAAGCTGTACAGCTTCCTTTTTTATTGTTTTATTTAATTTATATTAACAAAAGCTCCACCGTTTGAAAAGGGATTCCGCAAAGTATTGCATTATAACAATATCGGGTTTTTCTTCTAAAATATGTCTTGTTATTGAATATATTCCATTTTGATTTCGGTCCTCGGTAATACGGTCTGTATAAAAATCCACAGTTATAACTTCATAAAAAGTTTATAAAAAGGGCACAATTGGGCAAGAAAAAGAGTCCGTAACAAGCATTATCTTGGCTTTGTTTTTTTCATCGTTGTTAAAAGCGTGGGGGTTGTAAAGTCCGCCGGAATAAACTGAATAGGGATTTAAAAAATACTTATCACCTTTCAAGTGCTTTCTATAAATAAAAACATTTTCAAAGCCGCCCTCCACAGGCACAAAATTCATACTTCCACTAAAATTACTATCTTTTTTAGGTTTGATAATAGCTAAATCATCAAAGCCACTATACATATAACCGGTTTTTCTGCCATAGGAACCTAAAAAGGAATTTTTAATTTTTTCAACATTATAATTATTGTAGTTTAAATAGCTGGTATCTATATCAATATCAAGTTTTTCTTGTGTTAGTTTTGATTCTTCAACAAAGGCTTTAAAAGAAAATTCGGGTTTTCAGTGATGATCGGTTTTAAAAAACGGTTTTTGCGGAAGTGAACCTTCAGTTAAAAAAGCATAGTTATAATATTCCAAATTGTTTTTTAACATTTCCTGCTTAAAATCTTCTTCAACTAAGTACTTGTAGTCTTTTATATGAATAGGCAAAGTTAAGCCTTTATTGTCGACATCAACAGGATACCGCATAAAAACGAAGGGATTTTGCAAACTTTTCAAGGTTTAATTCAGCGTTTTAAGTATATTAACGTTTTTATCCACTAATTCTTTTGAATAGGAACTTTTTTCCAAGACCGGTACAAGCATATTTTGTTTTGTTTTATATAGTGTTTGTAAATGTTTCATATCGGTTAAATTAGCGTATAAAGAATAGTATTCAACAAAATCATATTTTTTGTAAAAGTTAAAATTATACATGTCTTCTCTTTTAACAATGCTTTCTTTAGGGTTTTGATTATAAAATAAAAAATTATTAATAATTCCAAAAGCGTTGGCAGTAAATTGCTTCCGTTAAAGTTTATAAAAATGGAACATATAAAAACAAAGATATATTGCTTATTTTTTTAATTTTTGTCATAAACAATATCCTTGTTAATTTATTTTAGAAAACATTGTGTCCATGCTAAGACCTGCACCGTAGTACTGTATAATAACAATATCGGGTTTTTCAGCTTTAACCGTGTTTATAAAGGAGTAATTTTCATTTTCGATAACTGAGGCGTTTGTAGGTAGGGGTGCTCTTAAATCTACAACCATAACATCATATAAAGCATTTGATAAAAATGGTGCCATAGCACAAGTATAGGAATCGGCTAATATTAAAACCTTAGTTCTGTTTTTAGCATTTTTATTTATAATGTGCATATTTTTCAAACCGTTAGAATATAAAGAATAGGCGTTTGAGTAATAAATATTTTCTCCTACATGCTTACGGTGAATAAAAACATCCTCAAAAGTTCCTGATATTTGTTTAAAATTTAATGTTCCTTCAAAAAAAGTATCAAAATTTGGTGTAATAATATTTATATCATCAAAACCGCTATAAATAAAACCGGTTCTTCTACCATAAGAACCTAAAAACTTTTGTTTTACAGTTTCAATATTATAGTTGTTAAAGTTTAAAACTTTGCTGTCAACATCTATATCAAGTTTGTTTTGTATTAGCTTTATTTCTTCTAAAACTGCTTTATATGCAAACTCCGGTCGCCAATGATGGTTCGTATAAAAATATTGTTCTTCAGGTTTTCCGTTTTTAGTAATATAACTAAAATCATAATACTCTAAGTTGTTTTTAGCCATTAAATCTGCAAAATCCTTTGCTACTAAAGATTTACAGTCATATATACCAGGAGGTAATTTTAGATTTTCATTATCAAACACTATTGGTAAACGTATAAACAAAAAGGGAATGTTTAAAGATTTTAAAGTTTCACTTAATTTAACAAGTTGTTCAATATTATTTTCTAAAACCGTGCTTTCTATTTTTGATGCGCTAGGGGATACGAGTATATCATTTTCAGCTTTATAAATATTATTAAGTTGTTTTTGATCTAAAATTTTAGCATATGCTCCATAATATTCTAAAAATAAATATTTATTATAAAAGTTTTCTGAAAAATCTTTATCCCTTTTATTAAAAACTTCTTTAGCATCTTGTTTGTTTATTATAATTTCCTTAACAGTCTCCGAATAATAATGCAAAAATTGGCAACTATTAAAGCTTATAAAGAATATTATGCTTGCACATAAAATTAATATAATTATATTTGTTGCTTTTGTAATTTTATCCTTTTTGTTTGTCATAAAATCTCCTATGTTTAAAACGATTATTCAATATACTTTTTATTGAAAACAATACTTGTATTTGCAATATATACACCAGCAATTATAATAATTGCACCAAATATTTGCAATGTTATAAATTGTTCACCTAATATTAGGGTTCCGGCTACTATAGCAACCACAGTTGC
>JAAZPT010000364.1 GCA_012797085.1 Christensenellaceae bacterium
AAAATCAAATAAAAGCTTGGTGTTTAGCCAAGTTTTTTAATTTTTGTTAAACTTGTTACTTTAATTTAAGATTTTTTTGTTGTTTTTTACATTGACGAACATATGTTCCCATATTATAATTAAAAATGCAAACACGCTACACCATAAGGAAAATTTCATGCGGAGGCCACCGCAAAAGCTAAGGTATTATGCCTGCCAAATTATGTAGAAGGAGGCTTTTTCTGTTTATGAAGAAGTCAAGAGTTGTAAAAAGAAAACCGAAAACTTATGTAGATGAGATAAAGGCAACGGCAGTATGCCCGTTTTTTGAAAATGCAAGCCAATATTCCCTAATTTGTAAAAGCCTTATAAAGGGCGCACGCAATTACACCACGTTTACTGAAAAAGATATTATGCAAGATTTTGCAAACAATTTTTGTTGCAGCCTGTACAGCATGAATAAATGCCCGCAAAACAAATTGCTAAACCTGTATTTTAATATAAAAAATGCAAGGCAAACAGCAATAAGGGCGGAGAATACCCTAAGGGCTATACAAAAAAACAAAGCTTAAAAAACAGGAGTATGGAAAACATGCTCCTTTATTCTTTTAAACTTTATAAAAAAAGTAGTAGTCTAATTGCTTTTTAAAACACTATCTTTAAGTTTTAGCCATTCCTTATAGGCCTTGGGGTTTGCGCCGACTATGCTCGTTTTATCCCTAAGGGTCATGGGGGCTTCATTCCAATCGCTGTAAACACCGCCGGCCTCCTCAAGTATAAAGGCGGCGGCAGCATAATCCCAGGGGGCAAGGTTGCCTTCAAAATACAAAATATTTCTACCGGCAGCCACATAGCATAAATCCAGTGCGGCAGAGCCTGTTCTGCGCACATCCATACTGGCTTCATAAGTTGCCTTTGCCAGCTTAAAAGTGGTCTCGGTGGCGCTTGTGCTATAGGGGCTTGTGCCGAATATTACAATGCCGTCCTTTAAATTACCGTCCATTACCTTAATGGGCTTGCCGTTTAGCTTTGCGCCCTCACCCTTTTTGGCACTGAAAAGCTCGTCCATGTAGGGGTTGTATACGGCTCCCATAATAACCTTGTCATCTTCAACATAGGCTATGCTGCAACAACTGTGCCTGTAGCCGAATGTGAAATTTGCCGTGCCGTCTATAGGGTCAACTATAAAGGCTTTTTTATAATAGTTTTTAGGGTTGCTGTCGCTTTCCTCCCCTATAAAAAGGGCATCGGAGCAAATTTTTAGCAATTCCTCTTTTAAAAACTGTTGTATTTTAATATCGTAATCGGTAACAACATCTCTGAAGTTGGTTTTGCTATGGGTGTCTAAACTGTCAAGCTTAGCATCCAGCATCATTTGGCCTGCCTGTTTAATTATTTTAAATATACTTTGTTCCATAATATCTCCTAATAATATAGTATTTGGTTAAACATAAACTTTATTTAACAAGAATGCTTGATTTTTTATTTTTTATGTTCTATAATGTAATCAGAACAAGTTAATTGATCAAGGACTTGCTAAAAGGAATCCACTTTTTGGATATGATGAGAGAGCAAGGGAAACTAAACCTATCAACACTTGTAACAGGCGGCTTAGCCGCCTTTTTGCTTGCTTGTTTTACTCCAAGGCTCTTTGGGTTAATGTTTTTGCCCATTTGCCCGATACAAACCTGCGCATGCCGAATATAAACTTCAATACCTCGTCGCTAAGGGTAAGCAGGTAGAGTATGCTTATGGGCAGGGCGGTAAATACGGTGCCTAAGCCTAAAAGGGGTATGGCCACAAACCATAAAAATGCTACATCTATTATAAGGCTTGCAACGGTATCGCCTCCGGCCCTGAGTATACCCACGATAAGCACGCTGTTAAAGCTCCTCATCCAACTGAAGCTCAATGATATTATAAATATTACCATGGCATAATCCAAAGTGGTTTTTGACAGATTGCTGAATATGGAAAACAGCAGGTAACGGAAAATAAAGGCAATAAGGGCAATAACTACGGAAAATGTTACAGTTCCCGTCGTTAAACGCTTGGCATAAAGTTCCGCCCTTTGTTTGTTGCCTGCACCCAGCTCTTTGCCTACTATTATGGATGTAGCGCTTACTATGGCATATATTATTATAAACGTAAGGCCGTCTAAAGTGCTGAAAACACCCATTGCCGCCACCGCCGCATCCCCGCGCATGCCGTAAAATATGCTGTAAACGGCTGTGCCCAAGCTCCATAGTGTTTCAGTCAATATTACGGGGCTTGCGGTTTTATTGTATTTGTTTATAAAAGCCTTGTTAAAGCTGAAAAGCTCTTTAAAATTGGCCTTGCCGCTTAAACTTTTTGAAAACGCAAAATAAATATTTATTGCCATACCTGCAATGGAGGCTATAAGTGTAGCAAGGGCGGCCCCGAACACGCCCCACTTGGGGAAACCGAAATTTCCCATAATCAGTAAGTAGTTAAGTATTGTATTTACTACCATGCTAATAATACCCGCTATCATGGGGTATTTTGTTTTTTCCTCGGATTTTAGTGCGCTGGCATAGGCGTTTGATATGGCGGACATTATAAAGGCGGGCGATATGGTTTTTAGGTATATTACCGCTTGATTAAAGCTTTCTCCCCTTTGTAAAAATAAGGATATTATAGTATCCGTAGCAAAAAAGCCTAAAAGCCCCATCAAAAAAGCAAGGCTGCAACCCCAAACAAGGCCTAAACCCAAGGATTTTTTCATCTCGCTTATTTCTTTGGAGCCCCAATATTGGGCTAAAAATATTGATGAGCCTGTTGCAACGCCAAAGAGCATTACATTTATTACCATTGTATAGCGGTTTGCCTGGGCAACCCCCGCATAGGCGGCATCCCCCAACTGCGATACCATTACATTATCTACCAAGTGCAGTGTTTGCCCTACTATGGATTGCATAAGTATAGGCAGTGTAATAAACATTACATTTTTAAAAAATACCTTATCCCATTTTAAATATTTTAATAATCTCATTTAATCCCCTGTTTTTTACGTAGTTTTTTCAGTATTAATCTTTTTTGCCTGTTTAATATTCTGCCTATATTTAAGGGTGAAGGAATAGGTATGCCTATATCAAGTTTTCTGCCTATTATTATATTATTTTTAAGCATTATTTTGTTGCAGTTTTCATCCCAGGCATAACAATTCGGTTTATTATTTAAATTATTAACAATATACTTATAGGGCCCAATATTTTTGCCTGTGCCAACCAAACTGTGATAAACCATAATAACAATAAATATGGCGGCGCTTAAGTTTTTAATTTTATTGGCTTCAAAAAGGGGTTTTATAATATTAAAGTAGTAATCAGCCCTGCTTTTTTGAAGATGCTCATTGCATATTTCCAAGTGAAGGTTTTTAACTTCCTCTAATTTGCCCGCAATAAACTTTTTCGGCAAAAAGTCGTAAATGCTGGATGCTTGCTTTATTTTGATAAGATAGGTTTCAAAAAAGTTGTTCAATTCATCGTCGGCAAACATGTTTAAATAGCTGAAGTAGGCGTACATAAAGGCTAAAGCATCGCTCATGCTTAATATTTTCGGCAATATTGTTTTAGCAATTTTTATTTCATCATTAAAAATTCTATACCTGTCAAAACTGTAGCTTTTCTTGCGCATAGCGGCATTGCTGTCATAGCCCAGGCAATAGCCCAGTTGAGCCATAGATACTATACGCCCTATGGGATCATCGTTATTTATTATATTTATAGTGGGATAACTATATTTTTTCCCCTTAAAGCTATGGTTTACAACCTTTGGTGAAGCAAAACCCACACCTATTATATTGCCGGCCTTTACTCCATATTCATCCATAAGCCTTTGAACCAATATTTGTGTTATGCCGGAACCTTTGCTGTGCCCTGTTATAAGCAGTATAAAAGGGCTGTTCTCCCTTGAGCAAGCCTTAAAAACATCATAAAGGCTTAAGCTTTTAATGCCCAAGTCTTTAGCGGTATCATTCAGCATTAATTTTTCGGATATTTTTTCTATGCTTTGTACGCTTTTATAAAAACCGCTGTGGTAGGAGTTTGTTACCCCCATATCCATACTGTTGGACCAATCACCTATACCTTTGCCCGTGCCCGCTATGCTTATGGCTACCACATGCTTTAAGCCGGCTTTATGGCTTGCAAAAAACACTCTTGGGTAATGGTTGTTGCTTATTTTATGCCTTGCATATTGGTAAATAAAATTTACTCCTTTATATTTTTGCCTGCTTATTGGCCTTTTAAACCGCAAAACATTAAAATCGTCCAAACTTTTTAAGTTGTTATTGTTGTATATAGTTATATCCTGCCACTTTGCAATGGCATATTTATCTAAAACCAATTTATAGGCGGAATGGCTCAACTCAAGGCAAAGTTTTAATAAATTTTTTGGAATATATTTAGGGATAATATCGTTTGTAAACTCATACACGGCATTAACAACGGGGTTCATATCCCCCAAATCCACATCAGTATGGTTAATGCCGGGCAACATCATATTAAAGCGGCGTTTAGCACCCGTAAAGTTTAGTTGCAAACAATCACCCCCTTAAACATTATTAATAAATAAATTATACCATAATTATTGTTTTGTATATGCTAATAAAACAAAATAACAGGGGTATAAATTGATATAATAACACTTTTGCATCAAACAAGTACAAAATACTTGTTACATTATATTTAATTGACATTAATAAGCAAAAATAATATACTTAAGGTTAGTATACTACTATGTTTTTATATACATTCTTAATTTAGGAGGAAATATATATGCGTAAGTTTTTAGCATTAATCCTAACATTCTGCATAATATTTATGCTTGGCACCACATTGGGTGAGGAAGGTTTTGTTTCTCAAAACACAATTACCCAATATGAGCAGGTGGGCTATATGGCTGCCCCCTTTGACCCGCAAGAGGCACCGGAAGCCCCGGCGGATGGTATAGGCACATACGAGGTAAAATCCATAATAATGGGTGAGGACAGCAATCTTCATCTTGAGCTTGTTATGGGCTATAACTTTAAAGACGGTCAATGGCAGGAAATGGGCAACTCCTTTATTTACTCTCAAATAGATACAGGGGGCAAAACCCGTGATGACTTCCGCAAAGATTTAAGCAATATGCTTAACGACGGCTTTGAAACAGCTAAGGAAAATTCCTTCTATAAGCTTGCTGTACCCTATATTGCGGCAAACAATCCCAAGCTTAATCAAGACCAGGCCGCCCAAATACTTAACCAAATTATTATACAAATGGATATAAATAAATTCTTCCCGGACTCCCTTATGATATCCTATGCTATAAGCCCTGAGGGTTCAGATGCCTTTAATACGGATGTAGATTCTAAAAATCCCGTTTATAACGGCAGAAAATACCTTATCAGCGTTTTGGATAATGGCTATATAATATCATCCCGCACAACAACGGATATTGACACCGTTGAAGGCGTACACACCGCCTTGGATGGCGATTATGCCGTTATTATAGATAGACCCTATGCTTGGCAGCAACTTAAAACGGAGCTTAGCACATTGCTTGGTGAAAGCTTTGTGGCCGGTGCCGACCCCTTAGCATTGACTATACCCGTAGAACAATTGGAGGATACTCAAGTAGAGCTTACAGTTACCGGCAGTGGCACATTGCTTCAACAGGGTACGGAAACGGAGTGCTGGAAGATGGAAAGCACGGAAGTTACCGTAATGAGAGATACATTAAGGAAGCTTGTTGAAAACTACTTAACCCTCAACACCTATGCAAAAGTTGCCGGTGCAAACGGCTTTACAATAAATGTATATTTTGATACAGGTAAAAAAGCCTACACTAATGAAAACATAACAGCCTTGGCGGATTTGCTTACAGGCATATATGAAGAGCCCGTACTTATGAAGGACGATGCTGCTGTTGTACCTACAGAGGAAGGAATAGAGGGCGAAATTGAAGTTTTAGACCCGGCGGACAGCCCTGATATAGAGGGAAGTCCCGATCCTGAAACCGGCGATAAGCCTGAAGATACATTAGTAATTGCAGAGCATACAACATTGGCACCACCTGAGCTCGAGGAAACCGAATTGCCTGAAACCACAGCTACACCCGAGCCCACAGCTCAGCCTGCTACACAGGTAGAGGTAATAAAAGCCATAGTTAATGTTAGAAGCAAACCCGGCGGCGGAATACTGTTCAAGGTTAAACGTGGCGCAGTAGCCGAAGTAACAGGCGATATAGTAAGCTATAACGGCTGGAAATGGTACCCCGTATTGATTAACGATGAGGAGGGCTTCCTCCGTGGCGATACGGTTAAAGAGTTGGCATTCCCTATTACAATAACACCCACACCTGCCCCTAAGGATGAAACTGACAATGAGTCTGAAAAAGATGCAGCCGATAAGTCCGAAAAAGTCGCTGAAACATTAGCTTCAAGCGAAACCCTGAAACGCGGCAGCAAGGGCGAAGCGGTTAAAGCATTACAAACAAGGCTTATAGAGCTGGGTTACTTGAATGATAAGGCCGATGGCTCCTTCGGTAGAAAAACGGAGTCTGCTGTAAAGGAGGCTCAAGGCATTTGGGGTATGAAAGCAACAGGCGTTGTAGATGATGCTTTTCTGAACCTGTTATATTCCGATAGTGCAACAAACTTGGATGATGCAAAAATAATGGCCTTGCAGCCCGATACCATGCGTGTTGCTACAAAACCCGCCCTTACAGGCTTGGATTACATGAAAAAGAACTATGAAAAATCCGACAAGTCAGGCTATACGGCAAGCATCGTTTTAAACAATGTAGGCAAGGATTATGCCTTAACTGCAAGCATTGTAGATAATTACACAACCACTTATGAATCTAAAATAAGCTTTACCGATGCTGCAGGAGCAAAGGCAATAAACCCGAGCTTTAAACTTACATTAGTAAACCTTTACATACAGGATGCCAACAAGCTTGAATTTATGCGCAAGGATGAAGTTGTTAGGGAGTTAATACAGGGCGAATGGACAATAGAAAACGGCTTGATAGTAATAGACCTAAGCAAAAACTCCACATTGGCATCGGAATTTTTAGATACAAAGGCTGTTGATGCCATAAGGGCATCAAACGACACCACAAGCTATAAGGTGGAAATATCAAAAAATAGTCTGCCCTATCAAATTACAAACTATATGAACAAAATTTGGAAGGATATGAACGGCGAGGAAATAGCCAAGGCGGCCGATTGGGCAAGTGGTCAATAAAAAACGAACACAAACACCGGTTTTAAAGCCGGTGTTTTTTTGTGCGTTTAAGGGCGATTGCATATAAATATGCAATCGTACAAACAAGGATTAGAAGAATACTTGGGTCTCCTTGAACAACAAAGCTTGCGCGCTTATGTAGTTGAACAGCAGGCCTGTATGTGCTATTGTAATTAAAATATAAAATTTTACAGATAACGCTAAAGTATATATAAAAAATTAAATATACATTTTTATATTATATGTTATAATTATAACAAATTAATAACACATGGAGGTGTAGTATGAAACGTTTATTAAAAACGATGGTTGCTTTAATCTTAGCTATGAGCCTTATGGCTTGCTGTGGAATCGGAATTGCCGGCGACGGAACCGGTACAGGTTCTGCAAAGGGTATGAATGGAGACATTGAAGTTACTGTAAAAATTGAAGGTGACAAAATTATTGAAATTGAAGTTACTCATTCAGAAACTCAAGGTCTGGGAGATGTTGCAATTGATAAATTGAAAGGTGATATTATTGATAATCAAACTTTAAATCTTGATTCAGTTACAGGCGCAACACTTTCTTCAGTTGGTTTCTTAGAAGCAATTAAGCTTGCTATCCAAGATGCCGGTGGAGATCTTTCTCTTTATGAAGCCGCAGTAGCGGAAAAGGAAAAAGAAACCAGAGAAATTACTGTTGATGTTGTTGTAGTTGGTGGTGGCGGAGCCGGATTTGCTTCAGCAATATCTGCTAATGAAGCCGGCGCTAATGTTATTTTATTGGAAAAACTGGCAGCAGTGGGCGGAAATACAAGAATTTCAGGTGGAGAAATGGCTGCACCCGCAAACTGGATTCAAGAAAAAGAGGGAATTGAAGATAGTCCTGAAAAGTACATTGAAGACTTGAAAAAAGCAGGCGGAGATGACGAATTAATTAAAATACTTGCTGAAAATGCAACACCGGCTGCTGAATGGATGCGTGACGATGTAGGTATTGAATTCTTAGATTCATTGATGTTCTTTGGCGGCCACTCGGTAAAAAGGTCTGTAATTCCGCTGGGACACTCCGGAGTTGAAATAATTGAAAAATATAAAGCCAAAGCAAATGAATTGGGTATTGAAGTTTTAACTGAACATGATGTTAAAGAACTGTTGGTAGAAGACGGCAAAGTTGTTGGTGTTAAAGCCGCAACTCCCTATGGAGAACTGATTGTTCATGCAAAAGCCGTTGTGCTTGCTACAGGTGGTTTTGGTGCCAATGCTGAAATGTTATACAAATATGATAAAGAAATTGACGATAAAATATTGTCTACAAATAGCCCCGGAGCTACCGGTGACGGTATATTAATGGCGGAAGCTATCGGTGCCGATACCGTTGATATGGACAAAATTCAACTTTATCCCATTTGTGATGTGGATACGGGGAAATTGCTCTATGTTGGCGATACCCGCATGGTAGGAGGAGCCCTTTTAGTTAATAAAGAAGGAAAGCGCTTTGTTGAAGAGTTGGATACCAGACGTGCTATTTCTATGGGCATTAAGGCTCAAACAGGCAGCGTTGGCTATCTGCTTTGGGACGAAAAATCCTCAGAAGCAACAGGAACAATTTATTCCCATGCATCTGAAGCGGCAGGCTTGTATGAAAGAGGCTATTTGTTTAAAGCCGATACTATTGCTGAACTTGCTGAACATTTTGAAATTGATGTAGCAGCATTGGAAGAAACAGTTGCCAACTTTAATGAAAACTCCAAGAATGGCGTAGATCCCGAATTCAATTTAAGAAATGTAGGGTTTACCGTTGATGAAGCTCCATTCTACATAATGGTTGCTGTACCTGCTACGCACCATACTATGGGCGGCTTAAAGATTAATGCCGATACTGAAGTTATCAATAAGGAAGGGAATGCAATTCCCGGATTATTTGCTGCCGGAGAAGTTACCGGCGGAATTCACGGCTCAAACCGTTTAGGCTCTTCTGCAATAGCAGATATTACGGTATTCGGACGTATTTCCGGTGAAAATGCCGCTAAATACGCATTAGGCGAATAATAAATATTAAGTAAAACAAGCCGGAGGCAATTATATTGTCTCCGGGCTTTTTTATTCCTTTGCAATCCCTTATATATATGCAAAAAACAATCATCTTTATTAAAAATAAATTTTGCTGCAGATACATAAAAAAAACGGAAACAGCAAGAGTATTCGCCTATTTTCCCCAAACAATTAATTGATTATTTAAAAAAACGGTGATATACTAAAAGTCGTATAAATTATCGTTTATTCTCAGTTTACAAAGAAAGACAGGAGGCTTAATATGTCTAAAACAGTATACAATCCCTTTGAAAGCGCTCAACAGCAATTTGATAAAGTAGCGGAAAGTCTTGGCCTTGATAGCGGCACTCGTGAGCTGCTTCGCCAACCTATGCAAGAAATACATTTCACCATCCCCGTAAAAATGGATGATGGTTCAACAAAGGTATTTAAGGCTTATCGTATAAGGCACAATGATGCCAGAGGCCCCGCAAAGGGCGGAATTCGTTTCCATCCTCATGAAACAGCCGACACCGTACGTGCCCTATCCATGTGGATGACATGGAAATGCGCAGTAGTGGATATTCCACTGGGCGGCGGCAAGGGCGGCATAGTTTTCGATCCCCATAACCTTTCAGCAAACGAGCAGGAAAGGCTCTGCCGTGGCTATGTTCGCAGGCTTGCTACACAGCTTGGCCCTAACCAGGACGTACCCGCACCCGACGTTATGTCAAACGGTCAGCACATGCTTTGGATGCTTGATGAATATGAAACAATCAGCAACGGCCGTTACCCCAGCATGATTACAGGTAAGCCCGTAGGCATGGGCGGCTCCCTTGGCCGTAAAGAGGCAACAGGCTATGGTGTTGTATATGTGCTTAAAAACTTGCTAAAGGAAATGAATATTCCTATTGAATCCACAACAGCAAGCATGCAAGGCTTCGGAAACGTTGGCGAATATGCTGCCCGCATGTACTCCGAACTTGGCGGCAAAATTGTTGCAATATCCTGCTGGAATCAGGTAGATGCTCAGTCCTACACTTTCAGAAAGTTAGACGGTTGCGACGTTGAGCAACTGGCAAGCATAAAGGACGCCTTTGGCGGTATTGATAAGGAAAAAGCCGCCGCCTTAGGTTACGAAGTGCTTCCCGGTGAAGAATGGATTAAACAGGATGTAGATATTCTTATCCCTGCAGCTTTGGAAAACCAAATTACTCCTGCCGTATTCCCCAATATTTCCAAACAGGTTAAAGTTCTGTGCGAAGCCGCAAACGGCCCCACAACACCCGACTGTGACCCCCTAATCCGTGAGCGTGGCATTATAGTTCTACCGGACTTCCTATGCAACGCCGGCGGCGTAACCTGCAGCTATTTTGAGCAGGTACAATGCAGCATGAACTACTTCTGGGATATTGATGAAGTATTTGAAAAACTTGAATACTGCATGACAAAGGCATTTAAAGCAGTTTACAAGCTTGCTGTAGAAAACGACCTATATATGCGTGATGCTGCCTACACAATCGCTATAAAACGTGTAGCTGAAGCAGTTAAACAACGCGGTTGGGCATAAATTAAATATTATAAGGAGATGGTGTTGAGCCGTCTCCTTTTTAATTTTTTGAACTTTTAAGCTTGAAAATTAGTAAGTATTTGGTAAGATTTTTATATATAACATGCGGATAATTAGTGGAGGGTTTATGGATCAAAATATAAGTGATGTTGAAATAAAGGCGATGGAATTGCGAAATTCAATGTTTGGAAAAACTTTAAAGCAACAAAAGCAAATAGTTTATGAGTTGAAAAATTTGTATGAGGGGAATCCGACGGGTACGGTTGTGTTGGAGTATGTAAAATCCTTAGTAGGTTTATCAAGGAACCAAGGTGATTATGGAGATATAGATGGAGCCAAAGAAATAATAAAAGAACTCAAAGAATTATATGATAAATATAACGATGAAAATATTGCAAGTGCTTGTGCTTGGGCTTTAAACTATTTATCATATAACCAAGGCAACCAAGGAGATATAAATGGAGCCAGAGAAACGATAAAAATCCTAAAAACCTTGTATGAAAAGGATGAAAAACTTGCAAGTGATTATGCTTGGGCTTTAAGAGATTTATCAAGAAACCAAGGCGCCCAAGGAGATATAGATGGAGCCAAAGAAACGATAAAAATTCTAAAAAGTTTGTATGAAAAGGATGAAAAACTTGCAAGTTATTATGCTGGGGCTTTAAGTGATTTATCAAGAAACCAAGGCGTCCAAGGAGATATAGATGGAGCAAAAGAAATGATAAAAAGTCTAAAATCTTTGTGTGAAAACGATGAAAATATTGCAAGTGATTATGCTTGGGCTTTAAGTGTTTTATCATGGAAGCAAGGCGAAAAAGGAGACTTAATCGGAGCCAAAGAAACGATAAAAGAGCTCAAAGAATCATATGATAAATATAAAAAAGATGGAATATTTGAAATTTCTTATGTTTTGGCATTAAGAAAATTATCAGAGATCCAAAGCACCCAAGGAGATATAGATGGAGCCAAAGAAACGACAGAAAAAGACCTCAAACCTTTGTATGATAAACATAAAGATATAGAAATTGCAAGCTTTTATGTTAGTGCTTTACTAAGTTTATTGTGGAGCCAAGTCAATATTGGAAATATAGAAGAAGCAGAAAATACGATAAAGGAAATCAAATCTCTATATGATGAATACAAAGAGGAGGAGCTATTCGTATATATTACGATCAACCAAATAAGTGATGTACTCGCTGAAATTGTAAATATAGATAATGAAAAAATATCTGAAAATCTCATAAATCTTTTAGATAATACTGTTAGAATATTCAAGTCCAAGTTGGTGCAAGAAGCAAGCAATACATTTAATAAAATAATAGATAAGTATGAATCTACAGAAAAAAAAGACTTATATGCTCGTTTAATTCAAATTTATATTTGTATTGCAAAAATAAAAAACATGTTAATAATAAAGGGAGTTCCAAAAGAGCTTGTTGGCCACTATACAAAAATAATCAACCTGAATAATTTACTTAAAAAAACTGATGAATGTAGATTGTGGCTTTTTAATGCAAGTTATATGAATGATCCGTCAGAAGGGAGAACCTTATTAGAGTATTTGAAAGAAATATCTACAACGGATAATCAAAAAGATATCATTGACAAATTAGTTAGTAAGTATACAGAAGAATTTGGTGCAAGCAATGTGTATTTGTCTAGCTTAAGTCAGGCGATTGATATTTTGCCAATGTGGTCAATGTATGGAAAAGATGGTCAAGGATGTTGCTTAGTTTTTGATCCAACTATATTTGATATTCCAGAAGATAATCTTCTTTTAGATACAGTGAGAGATGAAAAGGATGCTGATTTAGACCAATCACCTCAAATGAAAACAAAAAAATTATTACCTGAAACGAATGAAAAATCCAACAAGTTTTATTTACATGAAATTTGTTATCTACCCAATGAAATATCTGGTAAAAGAGCAGAACAGTTAAAAAAACTAGTTAGAGCTATCGATCATATATCTCTTGATGAATTAGATGAGATGAATGAGAAGAATATAGTGTTAGATTTAATAGCTGATAGCTTGGATGAAATACGGTATTTGTTTAAGACGGATGATTATTCCTATGAAAAGGAGTATAGATTGTTAAAATTAGTGGATATTACAAGTGATAAAGTAAAATTATGTGAAGTAGAAAATAGTATACCTCGCTTATATGTTAAACTTGAAAAGAAGCTTAAATACAAGGAAATAATTTTGGGGCCAAAGGTAAGCGACCCGGACTTTATTGCACCATATATTACCTATGTGGATAGTACCATAAAGGTCAGAAAATCTTCAATAGAATATAGATAATATTTAAATTTAAAGGGTATATTGATATTTCACCCACCCACACCATTACCAACGGAGGTTCATATGAAAAAAATATTTAATGTAAAAGCATTATGGCGCCTATCAGCCTTGCTACTACTCATTATAAGCCTGCCTCAATGGGCTTTGGCAAGCAACATAAGTGGCGAAAACACCCCCCATTTAATTTAAATGGGTTTTTGATGATATTGAAGGTGAGTTAAATGAATAAAACGGAAATATGTAAATTCCTGGATACAAAGGGAATTCCCTATGAAATAACAGAGCATAAAGCAGTATACAATATGGAGGAATTAGCAGAGGCCAATCTTCCCTAT
>JAAZPT010000365.1 GCA_012797085.1 Christensenellaceae bacterium
CTATTTGTTTAATTAATAAAAAAATTAAACTCAATTAATAAATATTTGTTAACATGGCAAATATTAATATATTTGGAGGATTTATGAAAAAAAAGAGAAGAGTTTGGAGAAAACTATTATTTTTAGTTATTGTTTTAGCCTTTATAGGCGCGTTTATAGTTCCAAAGTTGCAGGATAATTTTAGCAACAGTGTGCTTGCACCGGTGCCAAGCCATAGAATCGTAAGGGGCGATATTGATGTTACAATCACAGGCAGCGGTATATTGGAATATCAAAACGAAGCAACAATAAACTTGCCCGAGGGCATTAAAATACAAAAGATATTTGTAAAAGAGGGCGATGCTGTTTCCGAAGGTGATGTTTTAGCCGCTTTGGATAAGGACTCTGTAGAATATCAAGTTGCTATATTAAGTGCGGATATTGAACAGCTTGACTTTAACCTCACGAGCCGTAAAACCATAAGCACGGTAAGCTCTCCTGTAAAGGGCAGGGTAAAACACATAGACGTTGACCTTAATGACGATGTAATTGAGGCCATAAATAAGCATGGCGCCTTGGCAATATTATCCGGCGACGGTCTTATGAAAATAGCTTTAAAAAGCGATGAAAAGCTTGCCTTAAATACTGAGCTTACAGTTAAGTGGGATGATGAAGAACAAAGCGCTAAAGTAGTAAAGAACATTGAAGGCGGCTATATTATCACCCTTGATGACAAAAAAGCCCCCTATTTAAAACAAGCTGAAGTTTACAACGGCAAACAGCTTTTAGGTTCGGGCATATTGGAAATAAATGCTCCCATTTCTATATATGCCAACGGCGGCACTATAAAAACAATCCATGTTGATATAAACAGTCAAGTAGATGCAAGAACAAAGCTTTTTACATTGGATAATGAACCCGCTACGGATGCTTATCGCAAAACCTTGGCCGAGCGTAAGGAAAAGGCTCAAGAGCTGCAAAACCTGTTAAAATACAAACAAAACCCCAATGTTATTGCATCGGAAACCGGAATTGTAAGAGGTATATTTGTTGAAGAGGACGTAAAAACTCAAAGCATAAATAATGACAGCGAAATAAAGGCCTTTGAGCTTGCAACGGGTGGGGCTATAAAAATGACAATTGGTGTTGATGAGCTTGATGTTAACAGCGTGCAAGTGGGTCAAAATGCAAAAATCACATTGGATGCCTTTAGCGGTGAAGAGTTTACGGCAAAGGTTACAAGGCTCTCCAATATAGGAAAGGCTGCCGGCTGCATTACAACATACGATGCCGACCTGATTTTAGAATATGATGACAGGCTTAAAGATGCTATGAACGGCAGTGCGGCAATACTTGTAAACAGTGTTGAAAACGCTTTGATAGTACCTCTAAAAGCCGTTGAGGAGGATGAAAACGGCTCCTATGTGCTAATACTTGACGGGGAAAACCAACAGACCAAAGTATACATCACAACAGGCTTATCCGACGGCAAAAATGCGGAGGTATTAAGCGGCCTGAAGGAAGGGGATAAAATAGTTTTACCCGCTACCATTTTACAGCAACATAAAGCCATAGAATTTGGAATGGGCCCAAGGGACCCCGCCCCAACAGGAGGCGATATCGATGACAAATAAAAACAAACCCATAATTCAAATGAAGGGCATAAGCAAGTTTTATAATGTGGGCGGCGAGGAAGTCAGGGCCCTGGATAATGCAAGCATAACAATATACGAAGGTGAATTTGTTGCCATTATAGGCCCCAGCGGCAGCGGAAAATCAACCCTAATGAATATTATAGGCTGTTTAGACGTTGCCGATAAGGGAGAATATTTGCTTGATGGCCAAGCCATAGAAAAATACACCGACAGCGAACTTGCAAAAATACGCAACAAAAAAATAGGCTTTATATTCCAAAGCTTTAATCTGTTATCCCGCATGAGCACCTTTGATAATGTTGCCTTGCCGTTAATTTACCAGGGCATGCCTATGCACGAGCGCAAACAAAGGGCCATGGAGGCCATTGAAAGGGTTGCCCTTGCAGATAGGGCCAAGCATAAGCCAACGGAGCTTTCCGGCGGGCAGCAGCAGCGTGTTGCAATAGCAAGGGCATTGGCTACACACCCTACAATACTTTTGGCCGATGAACCTACAGGCAACCTGGACTCCCGCACAGGGGAGGATATTATGCACTTGTTTCACGAATTGCACGAGGCAGGCAATACAATAGTACTTATAACCCACAGCGAAAAAATTGCCCAACAGGCCGAAAGGCGTATACGAATAATGGACGGTCACGTAGAGGAAGAACCCTACACCTTTAAAACGGAAGGGGGAATTATATGATAATTCAATCTGTAAAAATGGCTTGGGAGGCCATAACATCAAATAAAATGCGCTCATTTTTAACAATGCTCGGCATTATAATAGGCGTTACAGCCCTTGTGGTATTGGTATCCCTGGTAAACGGCGCAACAAGCAGCATAACAAGCGAGGTTGAGGCCTTAGGCAACGATATGATAAGCGTTAATGTTTTTGATGATAAGGGATTACCCCTACGCTTGGAGGATTTAAATACCATTGCAGAGTATGAAAGCGTTGCAAAAATTGCTCCAAGCGGCTCAAGCAGTGCAAAAGTAAAGTATTTAAACAAGGATATGGAAATTTCACTATATGGCACAACCCCCGCCTATTACAACATACAGGGCTTAAAATTGGACTACGGCAGGTTTTTAAAATCGGCCGATTTGGATAACAGGTCCTATGTGGCGGTATTAAGCCATGATACAGCTAAAGAGCTTTTCAGTGATACCGATGCCTTGGGTAAAAATATTACAATAGACGGCCGTATATTTTTAGTTGTTGGCGTGCTGAAGGAGGATGAATCCTTCATGGGAGCTTTTATGGGCAGCAAAAGCATATATGTTCCCTATACCGTTGAAAGCCGAATGTCCGGCATACCCTATATTATCAGCTTTAATGTAGCCTCTACGGACAATACTGCGGCGGAGTCGGAAATAAATAGCATGCTTTTACAACGCTTTAAGCAGGATGAAGAAGCCTTTAACGTAATAAACATGTCCACAATATCAAGCACTATGGACACAATTACAGGCACATTAACATTGCTTTTAGGTGGAATAGCAGCCATATCCCTGCTTGTAGGCGGCATAGGCATAATGAACATAATGCTTGTATCCGTTACGGAGCGCACAAAGGAAATAGGAATTCGCAAGGCCATAGGGGCCGGCTATGGCAGCATAATGGCACAGTTTTTGGTGGAAGCCCTTATGTTAAGCTTGCTCGGCTGTACAATAGGCCTGCTTTTATCCTGGGGCTTGCTGGAATTGGCAACAGCCCTTGCCGGCAAAATTAAATTTACAATGACTGCAGATGTGGTTGCATTGGCTGTCGGCTTTTCATCGGCAATAGGCCTTATATTCGGCCTGTACCCCGCAAACAAGGCCGCAAAGAAACACCCCATAGAAGCCCTCAGGTATGAAGGTTAAAAAACTTTACTTAAACTTTACACTACCCCCCAGCATTTTACATTCCCTTTGTAAACTAAATTATCATAAACACTCTAAGTGTGTATATGTAAAAAGTTTATAGGAGGAAATAATACTTTATGAAGAAATTTTTGGAATTTAAAAGAAGAGTTTTATTACTTGTTTTAACTCTTGTATTGCTACTTGGCAACACCGGTTTTGCTGCGACTTTTACCGACATTTCAGGTCATAAATATGAAGAGGCCATAGCAAGGCTAGCGGAAAAAGGCATAATTAGGGACTTTGGGGACGGAAGTTTTAAAGCTGACGAGGTACTTGATGAGGATGCCGCTTCGGATATGCTTTTCAACGCCTTTAAACTTTTACCGGTTTACCCGATAGAAGATCCGGGTCCGGATGAAGACGGCAACGTTTTTGAAAAAGCTTTATATTCAACGGAAACAACAACCGCAAATGTAACATCTGCAATGTTGCCTGCTGCACCGGATACAATGGGTACATGGTCTGAAAACATAACAAATGCCGTTATAGAAGCAAGATTGTTGGAGGATGACCCGGAAAATAAAATTACAGAAAAAGAATTTGCAACTGCAATTTCTAAGGCTCTATTAGGTGCTGATAAGGAAATAGACTTTATTGCAGAAGGAAAAGAGAAGGAAATATTACCAAAAGACTTTAACCCTACGGATAATGAAATATTGAGGGGAAATGCCGCATATCTATTGGATTATGCCATTAAGGATTTAAATATAATAACAATTATGGCTACATCGGATATCCACGGAAACATTTTACCCTACAAGCGTGGCGGCTCACCTGTTGAAGTTGGCGGCTCCGCAAAGGCAGGCTTCCTGTTTGATGAGATGAAGAAGAAAAACCCCAATACATTAATACTTGACGGTGGAGACTCACCATATAATATGGATATAGTAAACCACTCTAAAGGAAAAGCCAGCGTAGACATTATGAATGCTCAAGGTTATGATGCAACGGTTTTAGGAAACCACGACTTCGACTATGATTTCGAGAATCTTCTATTATTGGCAAAAAGAGCTGACTATGCTATGTTAAGTGCCAATACCTTCTGGAAGGACGGCAGATACCCTGAAGAATTTAAACCCTATATTATAAAAGAACTCGACGGATTAAAAATAGGCATTGCCGGCTTAACGGACGACTTAAGCAAGTTGACAACCCACTATGAAAACACAAAGGACATTGACCTTTATGACCAATGGGAAGTAGGAGAAAAAACCATAAAAGAATTGGAAGATAAAGTAGATATTATAATCTTACTAGCCCATCTGCACTCACACAACAACAGTATTCCCGAAAAAATAAACAATATAGACCTTATAATAGCAGGTGGAAACGATACATTCGGAAGACCTATATTGAAGAATGATTCCATAATTATAAACCCCGGCGGAGTTGGAGTTGCAGTTAACCAAATCAACCTTAATTTAATTAAGGGGCAAATTATAGGCTATACCTTCAACCAAATATACTTAAGCCCCAATGTTCCTGAAAAGGAAGAAGTAAAGGCTATAGTTGATCACTACAAGGCGGATTTGGAAGCCTCAATGTCAAAAGTTGTAGGAAAGAGCACTGTTGATATAGCATGGTCATCACCCTTGGTTAGAACACAAGAGCATGAACTTGGCAACTTTATAGCTGATGCCTTAAGAGAATTTGGCGATGCGGATATCGGAATAATGAACGGCGGAGGAATTAGAGGTGGACTTACAGAGGGCGACATTACTGTAGGTGACGTATTTAAAATTTTGCCCTTCGACAATAAGGTAACCGTACTTGAAGTTACAGGTAAAACTTTATTTGAGGCTCTTGAAAACGGCGTTTCAGGCTATCCCGAAACTCGCGGAAAGTTCCCACAGGTTTCCGGAATTAAATATACCTTTGACGGTGCAAAACCGGCCGGCGAAAGAATAGTTTCCGTAACAAAGACCGACGGAAGCCCCATAGAGATGGATGCTTGGTACAAGTTGGTATGCAACGACTTTATGTCGGGCGGCGGGGACGGATATTCCATGTTTAACGTACTGAACCCCGAAGGCGGTTTAGGTTCCGATACGGACTTTAAAGATTTAGAAGGCTGCAAGTTGGTATATGCAACAAGCATTTTCTACAGAAACCTCCTCACGGATTATATAAGGGAAAAGGGTGTAATTACACCTGAAATAGAGGGCAGAATAACAATACTCAACCCTCAAGAAGTTAAGTAAAAAACTAACTAGTAACTTTTTCATAATAAACCTATTAAAAGTCGTGGTCGGCTTAAAGGCCGACTGCGGCTTTTTATAAGCCCATGAATGCAATCAGGCTTATTATTAACAATTTTTTAAGTATCGGCATTTGAATATTGATTATGTAATATTGTTAAAATAATAAAAAAACAGCTTAGTGATAAATATTCACCAAGCTATTATATGACATAGAAGTTCAGCTTATAATGGAATTGCTTGCCATATATTATTTTTAATTTGCCAAAGCTGTTTAAAACCCATGTTTTTGAGCATGGCCTCCGTTTCACTAAAGGCGCATGTCAAATGTTTTCCGTTGTGGCAGTCGCTTGTTATACAAAGCCTTGCATTCCTATCCAAAAGCTGTTTTAACACAAATTTTGAAGGATATGGGCTTGTTCTATAGCCCCTTGATATAGCTCCCGTATTCACTTCAAAAACTATATCTTTTTTAAAGGCCAATATGCTGTCAACAGCTTTTATAACTGCATTTTTATACTCGCTGCTGTCCTCGTCAAACAATATATTATCGCCGTTAAATTTTGTAGGCAAGTCTATATGCCCAACAATATCCGCATCGCTTAAGGCTATATTCTTGGATAATATTTTTAAATAATCCACTGCCATGGCAACGCCGTCGTTATTATAGCCCTTTTCTTTAATAAACTGTGTCATTTGAGGCTTATAGTCAACGGGGTAAAGCTTTCCTTCAACAGGCAAACAGTGCAATGAGCCTATTGTATAGTCAAGACCCTCATATACCCGTATATCGTGCAAATCTATTTCCAGGCCAAGATAAATATCGATTTTACCCTTGTATTCAGCCTTCAGGGAATTTATTTCATCAAAGTATTCAAGGGTTTGAGCCTTTGTCATGCAGCAGCTGTCGTCAAAATATGTATGGGCATGCTCGGAAAATCCCAAACTTTCAAGGCCGAAGCTTAAAGCATACTCCACCATTTGCCTTGGGCTGTCCACACCGTCAACATAGTTTGTATGGGTGTGCAGGTTTTGCCTTGTTATCATTTCATGGTTTCCTGTTTTACTTTTTTATCAACCACATGACGGCTTGCCAGTTCTTCTTTAATATCGGAGGGTTTAATATCCATTTGAGCCATAAGCACAAGCACATGGTAGGCAAGGTCGCTAATTTCAAATATGGTTTCCTTTTTATCGTCCTTCATGCCTGCAATAACGACTTCCGTACATTCTTCCCCTACTTTTTTAAGTATCTTTTCCTTGCCCTTATCAAATAAGTAGCTTGTGTAGCTGCCTTCCTTTTTATCGGTTTTTCTGCCCATAATCAACTTGTAAAGATCTTGCATGGTAAAGGAGCCCTGTTTATCCATTTCAATAATATCGTTAAAAAAGCAGGATTCTGCGCCTGTATGGCAGGCAGGGCCGTCCTTTATTACCTTTATTACAAGGGAATCGAAGTCGCAATCGGCAGTAATTGAAACCACAGTTTGAAAATTGCCGCTTGTTTCACCCTTGCGCCAAAGGGCTTGCCTTGATCTGGAATAAAAACAGGTTTTGCCTTCATCAATTGTAATTTGCAGCGATTCCTTGTTCATATAGGCAAGCATAAGCACTTCCTTTGTATACCAATCCTGCACTATTGCCGGAATAAGCCCCTTATCATCAAACTTTAATTTGTTAATAATATCGCTCATACTACAACCTCACTTCTATATTTTCTTGTTTAAGGTACTGTTTTAAATCCATAATATTTACTTCTTTAAAGTGGAATATTGAAGCGGCAAGGCCCGCATCAATCTTAGGCAAAGCTTGGAATAATTCCTTAAAATGCTCCTTGCTACCTGCACCTCCGGAGGCTATTATAGGCAGGTTTACCACGTCGGATATAGCTTTAAGCATTTCAATATCAAAGCCGCCCTTTACACCGTCGGTATCTATGCTGTTTACAACCAACTCGCCGGCGCCTCGCTTTTCACCCTCTATGGCCCAAGCTATGGCATCTATGCCCGTATCCTCACGGCCACCCTTTGTAAATACGTTAAACTTGCCGTTTACGCGTTTTACATCCATGGATAACACAACGCATTGCTTGCCGTATTTTTCCGCAGCCCTGTCAATAAGGCTCGGGTCTAACAAAGCGCCTGTATTAATGCTGACCTTATCGGCACCGCATTTAAGCACCCTGTCAAAATCCTCAAGGCTTTTAATGCTGCCGCCTACTGTAAGGGGTATAAAAATTTGTTCCGCAACCTTTTTTAATACGTCTGTAAAAAGCTGCCTTTGCTCAACGCTGGCGGTAATATCATAAAAAACAAGCTCATCGGCACCGCTTTCATTGTAATAGCGGGCTAAGGCAACGGGGTCATCAACGTCTTTTATACCTTCAAAGTTTACTCCTTTAACAACTTTACCGTCCCTGATATCCAAACAGGGTATTATTCTTTTAGTTAGCATATTCTTTTTGCCCTTTCTATAGCTGTTTTTAAATCTAATTTGTTTTCATATAAGGCCTTGCCCAATATGGCGCCGTATATGCCCATTCGGCTCAGTTCATCAATCTCTTCAATAAAGCTTATGCCGCCGGAGGCTACAATATTTAAGCCCTTAATAGTATTAAGCTGTTTATAGGCCTCCATGTTCGTACCTGTAAGGGTCCCGTCCTTGCTTATATCGGTATATATTATGGTTTTAACCCCCATATTAAACATGTCCTTGCAAAAATCTATAGAGCTTAGCTGTGTAACTTGCTCCCAACCGCTTACTGCAACCATGCCTTTTTTGGCATCAATGCCTACCGCTATAGCCTCGCCGTATTTTTGCACCATGCTTTCTACAAAGCTCGGATTTTTTGCGGCTACAGTGCCTAATATCACCCTGTTTATGCCAAGGTCAAGCATGGCCTTTATATTATCCTCGTTACGTATGCCGCCTCCAAGCTCTATAAACAAGCCTTTTTTGCACAGGATTTTTATGGCCTCCATATTTGTGGTTTGACCGCTCCTTGCACCGTTAAGGTCAACAAGGTGAAGGTTTTTTGCTCCCTTTGCAATAAATTGGTCGGCAACATAGCCAACATCGTTGTTATAAACGGTTTTATCGTCATAATTACCCTTATAAAGCCTTACCACCTGACCGTCAAGTAAATCTATAGCTGGAAATATTTGCATATTAAGCTCCTAACTCGCAAAAGGCTTTTAATATTTTCAAGCCTATACTGCCACTTTTTTCCGGATGAAACTGCGTACCCATAACATTTTTATTGGCTACAACGGCACTTACATCTATGCCGTAATTGGCCGTTGCCACCAATGAGTTGCTGCATTTGCTTGCATGATATGAATGAACAAAGTACACATAGTCGCCCTGTTTAACATATTTCAACAGGGGATGATATTGCCTTATATCAAGGCTGTTCCAACCCATATGGGGTATTTTTAAGCCCATATTTGCATCAAGGGGTACAACCTCCCCTTGAAGCAGACCTAATCCCTTGTGGGTTCCAAACTCCATGCCCCTTTCAAAAAGCAACTGCATGCCTAAACAAATGCCTAAAAGGGGTTTGCCCTGCTTTACATTATTTAATATTGCAGGTATAAGGCCTATACTTTCCAACCTTTTTATAGCATCGCCAAAGGCACCTACGCCGGGCAAAATTATTTTGCTTGAGCTGTTTATAAGGGCCTCATCGGCAGTTACTATGCCGGGTACGTTTAAATACTTAAGGGAACTTTTTAAAGAAAAAAGATTGCCTACACCATAGTCAATTATAGCTATCATTAATTTTGTATTACCCCTTTTGTGGATGGAATTTCACCCTCCATAGTGGGGTCTATGGCAACGGCAATTTTAATTGCCCTTGCAAAGGCTTTAAAGGCACATTCTATTATATGGTGAGTATTTGTGCCCGCAAATTGAACAATATGCAATGTAAGGCCCAAGGCTCTGCATAAGCCCTCAAAAAACTCCTGAACAAGCTCCGTATCAAAGCTGCCCGCTTTGGGGTTTAAGTTTGTAATACCATAGTTTAAATAGCATCTGCCACTTATATCAAGGGCAACATTAACAAGAGCCTCATCCATAGGTATACAGGCATTGCCATACCTGTATATGCCTTTAAAATCACCCAAGGCCTGTTTTATTGCAAGGCCAAGACTTATGCCTATATCCTCAACGCTGTGATGATAATCAATATAGGTATCCCCTTTGCAGTCAACATTCAAGTCTATCCTGCTGTGGGCTGAAAAAAGCCTGAGCATATGGTCTAAAAAGCCTATGCCCGTGTTTATTTCGCCTACACCCTTGCCGTCTAAATTCAGGCTTAATTTAATTTGGGTTTCCTTTGTTATTCTCTCTACACTTGCCTGCCTCATATTATACCTCCAAGCTGTCAATGGCATTAAATAGAGCCTTCATTTGCTCCATAGTGCCTATAGTTATTCTAACATAGTTATATATTCTGTTTGAATTAAAATACCTTACAAGTATACCCGAATTTTTAAGTTTTTGATATAGCTCTTCACCCTTAATAACAGGGTGGCTTGCAAACACAAAATTGCTTTTGGAGTCTATATATTTAAAGCCCCTTTTATCTAATTGATTAATCGTGTAATTGCGTGCCTCGATAATCTTGCTTATACAATCATTGAAATATTCCCTATCCCTTATGCTTTCCTCACCTAAAACAAGGCTGAGCCTGTTTATATTATAGGGGTTGAAGCTGAATTTAATTGTGTTTATATCATCAATTATTGCCTTGTTTGCAAAGGCATAGCCTATCCTTGCCCCTGCAAGATTGTAAGCCTTTGAAAAAGTTTTTACCACAAGCAAATTATCATATTTATCTATAAGTTTAACCGCACTGTCGGCCCCAAAATCCACATAGGCCTCATCAATAACAACAAGGTTATCAGGGTTGTTTATAAGCAATTGCTCAATTTTATCAAGACTTAGGGCTATGCCCGTTGGAGCATTTGGGTTTGCAATAAATATAGTTGCATCGGCATTAAAATAATCCTTTACATCTATGCTGAAATCTTCCTTTAGGGGTACAATTATTTTTTGTACACAGCAAAGGTCTGCAAAAACCTTATAAAAGCCATAGCTTATATCCGGAAACATGGCCGGTACATCATCACCGCAAAAGGCTAAAAATGCAAAGGCTAATATTTCATCTGAGCCATTACCTACAGCCACATTGCTTTCATCCACGCCATCAACTTCGGCAATGGCCTTTACCAAATTACTGCAATTGGGATCGGGGTAAAGGTTCAGCTTGCTCAGCTTATCGCCGTCAATGGCCTTTATAGCCTTTGGGGACGGCGGGTATGGGCTTTCATTTGTATTCAGCTTTATATATTGTTTATTTTGAGGTTGCTCCCCGGGTGTATAGGGAGTAATTCCGCTATACCTGTAGTTTAAAAACCTTCCCATAATTCTCCTTATTTGTTCAACCTTATCTGTACAGAGTTTGCGTGGGCATACAAGCCCTCATGCTCGGCAAAATTAACTATCCTGTCGCCAACTTCCTTAAGGGCCTCATCGGAATAATATATGAATGAGGATCTCTTTTGAAAATCATAAACGCCCAAGGGCGACGAAAACCTTGCCGTACCGTTTGTTGGCAATGTATGGTTGGGCCCTGCAAAATAATCGCCTAAGGCCTCGGGAACATTCCTGCCAAGGAATATGCTGCCCGCATTTTTAATTGCATTTAAGTACCTGAAAGGCTCATCAACACATATTTCAAGATGCTCCGGAGCAATCATGTTGGATATTTCAATAGCCTTATCTATGCTGTCGGCTATTATAATTTTGCCATAATTATCTATGGAAACACGGCAAATATCGCGCCTTGGCGCTGCTTCTATCTGCACTTCAAGCTCCTGCTGAACAGCCTTTGCTAAAGCCTCGCTGTTTGTAATAAGTATGGCTTGGGCAAGCCTGTCATGCTCCGCTTGGGAAAGCATATCCGCAGCTACATAGCTCGGATTACAATTTTCATCAGCAATTACAAGTATCTCGGAGGGGCCTGCCACCATATCTATATCGACTATGCCGAAAACTCGACGTTTAGCTGCTGCCACATAGGCATTGCCCGGCCCTACTATTTTATCAACAGGGGTGATGCTTTCCGTACCGTATGTAAGGGCTGCAACAGCTTGAGCACCGCCAACTTTGTATATGATATCGACCCCGGCTATGCTTGCCGCTACAAGTATGGGTGCCGCAATGCTTCCGTCCTTTGAGGGCGGTGTGGTAATGCAAATGTTTTTAACCCCCGCAAGCTTTGCAGGTATTGCATTCATAAGCACGCTGGAAGGGTAGCTTGCCGTACCGCCCGGAACATATAGGCCAACCCTGGCAATCGGAGTAATCTTTTGACCCAAAACTATGCCGTTATCCTGGTTGATAATATAATCGTTTTCACATTGGGCGGCATGGAATTTTTTAATGCGTTCCGCCGCCATTTTCATAGTATCAATCAAATAGGGGTCCGTTATGCTGAGGGCATGGTCAATTTCATCCTTGCTAACTGTAAGGCTTTGCAGCTTTACCCCGTCAAATTTTTCCGTATAAGCTAAAAGAGCAGCATCGCCGTTAGTTTTTACATCATCCAAAATAGCCTGAACAGTGGTTTCAATGGCGCTGTTGTCGCTTATACTCCTTGATAATATATCTTCCTTTTCTAAGCTATCGGCATAGTATATTTTTATCATTTATTGTAAGCCTCCATAAGTTTTACAAGCAAATCGTTAATTTGTTTTTCTTTAAATTTATAGGCCGCCTTATTGGCAATAAGCCTTGCGCTGGAATAGGCAATAGTTTCCACTACCTCTAAATTGTTTTCCTCAAGGGTTTTACCCGTTTCAACAATATCCACAATAACATCGCTAAGGCCTAATATGGGCGCCAACTCTATTGAGCCGTTAAGTTTTATAATTTCTATATCTCTGTTTTTTGTTCTGTAATGGTTTTTTGCTACATTGGGGTATTTTGTTGCAACCCTTAATATATTGTTGGGGTTTTCATAATAGTTTACAGGGGCAGCCACAGCAAGCCTGCATTTGCCCAATTGCAAATCCATAAGTTCATACACATTGGGGTTTGTTTCCAATATAACATCCTTGCCAACAACGCCTATATCGGCGGCACCATGTTCAACATAAATTCCAACATCGGAGGGTTTTATAAGCAGGTAACGAACTTCGCTTTCCAGGCTTTCAACAACGAGGCGTCTATCCTCACCCAAGCCTTCACAGTAATAACCGAAGGACGAAAACAGCTTATATACATCATCACCAAGTCTACCCTTCGGTAATGCTATATTTAACATTTGCCCACCTCCTTAAGTTCACCGTCTACAATAGTATAGTAGATTCTTGCTTGTATATTATCGGCTCTGTCCCCTGTAAGTACTGATTTGCCTTCCCTTACAAGGCTTTGAACAAAATTGTTCAGCTCAATGGGGTTGTTTTGTCCGCTGCAACAAATGAAGGCATCGTATACTTTTGGCTTATACTCGGCAATTAGTCTTGCTATTTCATCAAAGCGAAGGGCAAAGCCTATGGCTCCCGTATCCTTTTTATGCATATGCTTAAGCAGGTTATCATAACGTCCACCAATAAGCACAGCGCCCGGTATGCCTTCTATATAGCCGCTTAACACAAGGGAGTTGTAATAATTCATATCACCTATTATAGAAAAATCAAGCCTTAAATTGTTCAGCTCTTTTTTACCCTCAAAGGATTTTATTATCAGCTTAATTTCATCAAGAGCCAAGCGCATTTCATCGTTTACGGCAAGTTCATAGGCCTTATCTATGCAGTCAACAGCCTTGCCTGTAATATCAATAAGGCTTAGGAGCATATTTATACCCTCATCATTCAAGCCAAGCTGTTTAGCCTTTATGCTAAGCTCATGCCTGTTTTTTTCCTCTATGGATATTAATATATCCTTTTTAGTTTTATCATCCATGTTGAAGTAGTCAAGCAAGCCGTTTACAAAGCCCAAATGGGATATATCAAGCATCCAATTGTTTGATATGGCCGCCAAGCTTTGGGCAGCAAGGTTGGATATTTCCACAAGGCTGTAATTGTTTACCTTGCCCAGCCATTCCAAGCCTATTTGGGAAATTTCTTTATAATCCCCCGTACCGGGCATAGTTCTGTAAACCTTTTCCGCATAGTAAATTTTTTCGGCAATATCGCCCTCACAGTTGGCATTTTTAACTATGCTAAGGGTTACATCAGGCTTTAGCACCATAAGCTTGCCATCGGTATCGTTAAATGTAATAAACTGCCCCTTAGGCAAAAAGCTTTTATACTTCGTATAAAAATCATACTCCTCAAAGCGCGACATTTTAAAACGATTATAACCAAACTGTTCATACAGATTGCCTAAATATATGCTTAGTTGTTCCTCTCGGGGCAATGTATTTATATTAAACATTATACTCCCTCCTATAAAATAATAAGGATATAATATAACAGAGTTTCGCTTTTGTCAAGTAAAGTGATAAAGCGTTAAAGTAAATATTTTAATTTACCTTATTATTTTATATGTATTTTTATGCAAGGTCAATTATAATAATGTTTTTTGACGGTTTACTTGCAGAAAAATATCTAAAGTGATATATTAAATTTTTAATAAACATAATAAGGAAAGAGATAAATATGCCTACAAGAATTGACATAATAAATGATTTATACAATCAAATAGATGAAGACAGCAGACTGCAAAATTCCAGACAAGGTCAGTTGGAATACATAGTAACTATGAATTATATTCATCGCTATATTACACAGCAATCAAAAGTGCTTGAACTGGGAGCCGGTACTGGCAGGTACTCTATCGCCCTTGCAAAGGAAGGCATGGATGTAAGCGCCGTGGAGCTGGTGGAAAGCAACCTTGCGGTATTAAGGGAAAACAGCAAGGATATTGAAAATATAAAATCCTATAAAGGTGATGCAACGAACCTTGATTTTCTAGGCGACAATTTATTTGACGTAACCTTGGTTTTTGGCCCCCTTTATCATCTATATGAGCCGGAAGATGTTCATAAAGCCATTGATGAAGCAATTAGGGTTACAAAACCGAGCGGTGTTATTCTATTTGCCTTTATTTCCATTTTTGGCATAATGTATACAAATTTCTTTAAAGGTAATTGGGCTTTCGGGCAAAAGTTGAATTTTACCGATAACTACAAAATAAGGCACTTTAAAGAGCAGTTATTCACAGGATATGATATTGTTGAATTTGAAAGCTTATTTGAAGATAAACCCGTTGAGTGGATTACTACTACCGGCACTGACGGTTTGTTGGAAGCTATTGAAGCTCGACCCGATTTCGCCATATCCGATGAGGACTTTAAAGCCTTTACAGATTGGTATATGATATTTTCGGAAAAGCGAGAGCTTTTAGGAAGTACGAATCATCTATTATATATATGCCGTAAGAAATGAATCAATTAAAGATTGGGCTTAAAAACACTTCAATAAAAATTAAAATTTAAAAAAATGTTCAAATAATATGAGTGATATTAATACTATAAAAATTTGTAATGTTCAAATATCGAAAGGATTGTAATATGGAACACAAATATATCGAATCCAAAAACGGAATTACCCATTATTGGGTTAAACACAATAAAAATGCTTCTGCCAAGTGTATTGTTTTTACACACGGATTAACAGCAAATCACTCCATGTTTGAAAAGCAAATAGAATACTTTTATTCAGACTACCATATTATTGCATGGGATGTTCCTTTGCATGGTCTTTCAAGGCCATATTTCAATTTTTCCTATAAACAGGCCTCTATAGAACTTCATAGTATTTTAGAAGTTGAAAACATAACAAAAACTATTTTAGTTGGTATGTCAATGGGAGGTTATCCAAGCCAGATGTTCGCAGATATGTTTCCTGAAATGGTCGAAGGCTTTGTGGCAATTGATACAACCCCCTTTGGGTTAAAGTATTATTCTAAATCAGACATGTGGTGGCTAAAGCAGGTTGAGCCTATAGTAAAATTGTTTCCCGACAGTTTACTTAGAACAAGCATGGCAAGGTCTGTTTCTAAAACGCAATATTCCTATAATAAAATGATGGAGATGTTAAAGCCACTAACAAAAGCACAAATAATAGAACAAATGGGAATTGGATATGGAAAATTTGTATTAGAAAACAAAGATGTTGTATTTAACTTTCCTGTTCTTATATTGCTTGGGGATAGCGATAAAACAGGGAAGGTAAAAAAATACTGCAAAGATTGGTCAAAAAGCACAGGATATCCGCTTCACATAATTAAAAACGCTGCTCACTTTTCAAATGGGGACAATCCTGAACAAGTCAATGCAGAGATAGAATCCTTTATAAAAGGATTATAAGTTAGTTTATTTAATAATTGTTAAATTGATTAGCTCTGTTTTATCAATTAATTTTTATTGTTTACTATTAAATTATAAATGCAAGTTCCCTAAAATTATTGTTGATTTAGATAATGTTATTTTGTTTTATGATGTAATAATTTTGATAGATAGGTTTTAAAGCAGAAATCACCTATGATTTTTTAGCGAAGGAAGTAACAAAAATATCTTGTTACCCATGAAAACGTCACACAGTATTTACATTTTGATCTCTACTCCGGATAGGACATAATACTAAAGGATAAAACTCAGTAAAGAATAAGATTTAATGCTTACACAAAGTATTAAATTGAAAATTTGCTATTAGTGATATAATATATCAGAATACAAATTAAATATATAATTTGGTAAAAAATATTAGGCAGAAAGATATTAACAATATTAAAGTAAAAAAAAGATATGAGAAAGATATACATACTTATTTCACAAACCGGCTCGCTTTTTTCAAAAGGTATTAGATGGTATACAAAACAGCCCTATAATCACAGTTCCATAACCACGGATAAGCATTTTCCCGTTTTTTGGTCATTTGCAAGAAGGTGGCCAAGGCTTCCTTTTCCGGGAAGTTTTGTAAAAGAGGAATTTAACAAAGGGACATTTGCTTTGTTTCCCGATACCGATTGCGTTGTTTTAGCTTTTGAAATAGAAGATGAAAAAGCGAAAAAGGCGGATGCAATTTTGGATAAACATATAAATAGAAAAAAAAGGTACGGCTACAACTATTCAACAATTTTTTCCACCTTTTTGTTCCACAAACCAACAATATCTAAACGCAAAAGAAGAACCTGTGCGGAATTTGTGGCGCTTGTTTTATCGGAAAGTGATATTCATTCCTTTGATAAACAGCTTCAAATGGTTCACCCTATGGATATTTTTAATAATTTCAGCGAAAATATTATTTATAGAGGCAAAATGAGAGATATTAAAGAGAGCGACTTTTTACAACAAACACCATTTAATCAATAATAGCGGAAAGAAATATATAAACATAGGTTAGAAGAAAGGGGTCGACGGAAAATGAATTACCAAAAACTATTGGAAATTAGCGATGACTGGCTGAAATACGCTATCCGTCTTAACTTGGGACACGAACCTGAGAACGATCTTGTTGAAGCCAGAGATGCGGCCTTAGATGATGAACGAATAAAAAAATATCTTTCTGACATTACAAACTTTCATGAAAGCCTTGTAACTAATCATAAAAACCCCGATTTACCTATACAAAAACTGCTGTTTCTGCTTGACCTGGGATTTGATAAGGAGATCCCGGAAATTAAAACGGCAATTGATGAAATACTTAAACACCGTGACGAGAACGGCGTTTATCAATCCATGACAAATATACCCAAGCATTTTGGCGGTACAGGTGAAGATGTATTCAGCTGGTGCTTATGTGATGCACCTTTGCTTTTGCTTGCTCTGCTAAAGGCTGGTGTGGATTATAGTAAATATATCAAACCCGGTGTTGACTACCTTGTATCCTTATGTCGTGATAACGGATTTCCTTGTGCTGTGTCGCCTGAGCTGGGCAAGTTTCGCGGACCGGGTAGAAAGGATGACTGTTGCCCCTATGCAACCCTCATCATGGCCGATTTACTGTCGTATATACCGGAATATAGGGATTCTCAAGTTGCCGTCTCCTCTGTAGAAGCCTTGCTGAACCTGTGGGAAAACAGCCTTAATCATCATCCTTATATGTTCTACATGGGCACTGATTTCCGTAAGTTGAAAGCACCATCTTGCTGGTATGATATTGTAAGCGTGGCCGGAATTCTTAGTAAATACGAGTTTGTGAAAAAGGATGCTCGTTTTATTGAAATGATTGAACATATAAAAAGCAAACAAGATAAGGACGGCCTTTTTACACCTGAATCAGCATACCAAAAATTAAAGGGCTGGGATTTTGGTCAAAAGAAAGAACCGTCTCCTTATTTAACATACCTTTGCTATCAAATTCTTGAACGTTTGAAATAGAATATAAAAACCATTTGTTTTTATATTCAAAAATAATTTTAATTTTTTTAAACTGTCTCATTGCATGGGTTAAATAAAGTCATTACACTTATATTAGGAGGTGGTAAAAATGGCTAATGAAGATAAAAAAGATTTTAATGCCATGTTGCATGATAGCAAGGATATGCCAAAATTTAAAATCATAACAGATGAACCAAGTATTGAAAAATACGGTGGAAGCAAAATGTATTTCGCTCCACCAATTGACTATGACAAAGTTATGAGAATGATTCCCTTTGGAAAAGTTATTACTGTGGGCAAAATTCGCGAATATTTTGCCAATAAATCCGGTGGAGATTTTACAGAGCCGATTACAGCAGGTGTTTTTGTGTCTATTGCTGCATGGGCAAGTCACCAAAGAACAGATGACAAGACTCCCTATTGGAGAACATTGAAAGCAAATGGAGAACTAAACGAAAAATACCCCGGTGGTGCAGCGGCACAAAAAGAGAAATTGGAAGCTGAAGGTCATACAATAATTCAAAAGGGCAGGAAAAACATCACATACTATGTTAAGGATTATGAGCATGTTCTATTTGACTTAAACTAAATTTCAATTAGATATAGTATAAATTAAAGACCTCTTGTATTAAACAATAGGTCTTTAATAAAATATTATAATCCTTACACCCTCAAAGCCTCGCTGTAATACAGGCTATAAATATAACATTCAGCCACGTTGAAAGGGCTTAACTACTTACATCGCTTAAAAAAACCTTTTTTGCTTTATTATACTTTTTTATTTTTATCTGTTTACCGAATAATCCAAAATAGGCATTTGAGATACTATTGATTCATCGATTTTTTTTACAGTCAAATTAATTTCTTCAAAGTTTTGATATCGAATTAAATAATCATACTCAATACCACTACTGTCTTTCTCATACTCCAATTTCAATTCCTTATTTGGTGCAATATCCTGTTCAACAACAATATATTTTTTTAATATGTTTATATCACTTGCATCTACAAACGTTCCATCTTCCGCAGTAAAAATAATTCTTAATTCCCCAGCACCATATTCATCAATACGTTTTCCTATTTGTGCTTTACCAAACGACGCAGCATTTCGTCCAACATAATCTTTTACATGATATATATGCCGATCCAGTGTAGGAAGCAGTTCAGTAATAGTTGGAACATACGAAGTTGTGCCTATAGGCGCCACATACAACAAGATTTCATCATAACTCTGATAATCAACCAAATAACTATATGGCTTTCCATTACTATCACGCTGATTCACAATAGTTAAATTTTTACCAACAGGTATACTCTGTTCTACAACAGTATACTGCTTTTTGAATTCATCATCATTTAGTGGAATAATCATTCCGGATTCTGTAACAAAAATAATATTTAACTCTCCAGCACCATATTGATCAGTCTGGGTTCCAATCCAGTATTTTCCAATTGAGGCAACATTTTTCCCTATGTAATTTCTGACTTTGTAGCTATATATGCCCTCACTATTATTCGTTACTGAACTAACATCAATGGTAGGGCTCACAGGATTAACAACTTGTTTGGGAATATTGATATATCCATTTCTGTATACAATTAACATCAATGCAACACAAATTAAAGCAACAACAAATGACCCCCAACTTAATGGTGTCTTAATATTTCCCCCTTTTTTTATATTTATGAACATTCTAATAAGAATAATTCCACTACAAATAATATCAACCAGCAAAATAAGGTTATATATATTTACACCGTAATTATTAGAGTTTTTTTCGTTAAGGGAAATCAAAATAACAATACTTAATCCCAATCCAAATAAAGTTATAAGTTTTGGCAGGTGTGATTCACATCTTAATGCAAATGGAATTAATATTGCTCCTATCACAAAATCAATCAAAATAAATAATTGATAACTCATTGCGTTAGCGTTACCAAGACTTTCATCACATAAAGGCATCAACGCAAAAATGCTTATTAACCATCCTGTAACTACTATAACATTAATCAATACAGACATCAATTCTGAAATGAAGTTTCTTACATTCTTGCCCTTTTCAACTTTCTTTTTCTTATTTAACTTAGAACAAACTTGTGTGTAAATTTTTTGAATACGCAAAAATTCTTTTTTATTTTCTAAAATAATCTCTGCTTTTTCATATGCTTGTTCAATTTTTGTCTGCCATGCAACAGAAAGATCGCTTTCAAGATTTCTACCAACATTTGTAGAAGCAAGAATCATAAATTCCAAAATATCCTCTTTTGTATTGGGAATTGGAAAATTTCTAATGATTGTTACTTTTTTTTGATGATTTTCAGCTTCAGCTAATTTTTCAGCAAATTCTTTAACTGCATAAGAATTTGATACACCTCTTACCTCATAACCACAAGATGAACAGTGCGATACAAACGAGCCTAATGTGTCACCACAATTTGGGCATTTATAAATATTACCTTCAAATACAGATTTTCTTTGATTGATTATTTTTTCACTTGAAACCGCTGTTCCACATGATGTACAGTACTTTGATCCATTTTGAATTTTATATCCGCAATTTGTACAAAACGGCATTGACGATTTTCCTCCCTTTACTCTTTATAATCTTTTCAGCATCGCAATATCACCAATGTTGAAATCCAAACACTCATAAATTCATAATAGTACAGAAAGCATCACTTAATTATTATGTCTAATTTTAATCAGCGTTCCATTAGAAATACTCAAATATTTTTTTAAAAAAAAGATTTCCTTTCCAATAATTAGTATCCATTACTTCTTATTACTAATCTAATGTTGCCCTCTCCCTATAATATTATTTTGTATATTATATCCAAATTTTGCTAAGTCATCAATATATTTGTCACAAACTGTCATTAAATTCTTCAATTTATTGCGAATTATTATAAACACATTGATTTATAAATAATAAAATTTCGAGAAATAATAATTTGCATATTGTCAAATATTTTATAAATACTTTAAAGTTTTATTTTTCCTTTTATTATTAAATAGTTTATATAATTACATAATTGAAATAAAGTTATGTTCAAATTCTGATTTCTGATATATGTTTAATAATCCTTACACCCTCAAAGCCTCGCTATAATACAGGCTATAAATATAACATTCGGCCACGTTGAAGGGGCTTAATTTTTCCAAGGCTAAGCGGTACATATTCATCTGTTGAAGATAGTTTTCCTGCAAGCCTTCTGCTGTTTTAGATTTGTCGGTTTTAAAATCTACAATTATCCATTTTTCATTTTCAATAAAGCATAAGTCTATAACGCCTTGCATTAGGGATGTAGCCCAACCCTTAAGGTGTAGAGTAAATGGTTTTTCCCTGTACACAACATGGCTGTTTAACATTCGCAGGCCTAAGGGGCTTAAAAAGAACTTGGCTATGGATAAAACATCAACCTTATTATAAAGCTCCTCATCAAAGTGACCCATATTTAACAGTTTATCAAGGGCTTCAAGCACAACATTATAAAGCTGTGCGGCTAAATTGTTAGAGGAAAAGTCCTTATTGTTTAGAGCCTTTTGAGCCTCTTCGATTTGGCTTTGTGTATATTTGCTAAGGCTTTGACTTTGGGGCTTTTTACCCGCCTCACTTAACTTTTCATCGGGATCTATGTCGCTGCCCCCTGAGCCTAATATTGCCCTAACTTTGCCAATATCCAAATTTTCAAACACAGTATGGCTAGCCGAGCCTATTTGTGCAGCGCTGAGGGGCTTTGTTTCCATCATAAAATCCGGCATTCTCTTGGCATATTTTATAGATTTTGGCCTGTACTTGGGCAATAGTCTTGGAGCCGGCAAATCCATAGGGGCATCTGTAATATAGCCCTCATAAACAGGCTCATCCTTTAGGCTTTGTACTATAGTAGTAACCGTGGTTTTAAGGGGGATATGATCATACTGTTTTGTTACAAGGCCTTGATTTACAAAATCCGTTGAGCTTTCCAGTTGAATTGTTGGCGTATCATCCGGCAGTTGCACTGCTTTAATATCCTCCAAAATATCGAAAAAGCTTTTATTTTTAGCATTAAAACTACTATCAATATCTTCAATTGTTATAAAGCTGTCATCACAATAAAGAAGATTAATATTCCAATGTTTGAATGTACCGTTATCAAGCATTTCACTTATATTTTTATATTCAAAGGCATTTTCATAACAGCTGTCATCATATTGGGGAATATTTTCTTCCCTTAAGCAAAGTGCGTCATTATCCTTATAGACAGCTTGGCAAACCCAATCCGCCATGCTTTTTGCCCTTTTAACCGCTAAGCTTTTATTGTTTATATCCCAAAATTTGCTGTAGTTTTTACTTTCCTTAAAGGCCGTGCTTAAATGCAGAGCCTCTCTTGCCCTTGTCATGGCAACATATAAAAGCCTTGCCCTTTCAGCCTGCAGCTCCTTTTGTTTAACTAGGTTTATAATGGTTTGGGGCAATGTTTTGCGCTTTATATAAAGCTCGCTGTTTATATACTCCAAGGCAACACCAAGCTTTGAATGTATAAAAATTCCTGTTCCGCCACGGGAAGCAATATCCTTTTCCAAGCCTATTACAAACACATAGGGAAATTCCAAGCCCTTGCTTTTATGTATTGTCATAATGCGAACAAGGTCATCCTTGGGGCTTAACAGTACGGGGCTAAGGGAGTCCCCCGATTTTTGTAAAGAGCGACAATCTTCAATAAAGTCCTCTAAGTTGCCCTCCCTCTCCTCTTGAAACTTCTTTGCTCTTACACATATGCTTCTTAAATTATCCGCATATTTTTCGCCCTCTTTAAATGTAGCAAAAAAGCTGAATAACCCACTGCGTTGATAAAAGTTCCATATATATTTATCAAAGAGCATATTTTGACATAAAAAGCGTTCTTGACTGAGTATTCGCCTAATATCGGCACATAGGCAAAACAAGTTAAAATCCTTTTGACTTATGCCCACATCCTTAGCTGCCTCTGTAAGTTCAGCATTTTGACTTTGATATTTATTCGCCTCACTAAATAACAGTAGTTTGTTGCCAAAGCTCCAAGGCACATCTACTTTAAAGCCTAAAATATCATCGCTGAAGCTTTCTTCAATCTCTATTATTTTTTGTTCATCATCTATAATATCATAAACCCCTTCCGATGAAACATCATATTGGGCATAGTTTTGCTCGTTTTCCTCAAATGTTGGAGCATCTAAAAGGGCATCTGCGCTATCTGCGCAAGAGTAAAAAGCCTGACTGAAGCTAACGTCCCTATCGGGGTGCATCAGCCTTATTTGCGCTAAAGTTTCCTCGGTTAAAGCAAATATCGGGCCTCTAAGCACTGCAATTAAAGATATATCGTCAAGGGGATGAGTTAAAAGTGTAAGCCAGGACAGTACTTGCTCCGTTTCTATGGATATTTCTTCCGTTGTTGCCACATCGGCATAGAGGGGAATATTCTCCTCCTCAAACACCTTGCGAATTTTATCCTCAACACCCTTCATTTGGGAGCAGAGTATAACAATATCCCTGTACATTAGGGGTTTGCCTGTACTTAATATGGTTTTACCGATCATTTGCTTTATTTGCTTTGTTACAAAATTAGCTTGAAGCTCTATATTATCTAAATCTTCCACCCTGTTTTCAAGTACGCTGAGGGAAACAGGTACGGCTTCTTTATCTTCCCTGCCGGCAACAAGCCAATCCTCATCAGGCAAATAGTTAAGCTCCGTAATATCCTCTTGCATTACATGGCTGAAAACCCTGTTTACACCGTCAAGCACCAAGGGGGTGGATCTGAAGTTTTTGTTTAATAATATTTTACGCTTGCTAAAGGCTTCATCGCTTTTTTCATAAGGATAGCTTTTCATTTTTTCCATAAACAAAGTAGGCTCGGCCTGCCTGAAGCGATATATGCTTTGCTTTACATCGCCAACCATAAACAATTTGTTTGAGGCGCTGTGCAGCTTATTTAAAATTTCTTCCTGTATGGATGAGTTATCTTGGCATTCATCTATGAAAATAGCATCAAAGGCTGAGGATACCCTTTCGGCAATGCCTTCGGTATTAAGTATTTCAAGGGCAAATTGCTCCATATCGTTAAAGTCTATGGTGTTTACCTTGTTTTTAATTTTTCTGAAAATATTGTGGAATACTATTGTAATTTGAGCCAAGCCTCGTAAGTTTATAAGCATTTGCTCATTGTCCTTAGGGGCTTTTTTTATCATTGCGCTACGGGTTGCAATATCCTTAATTTCATCCTTAAGGCCCTGCCTTGATTCTGTAATCAAGCTTTTATATTTATCAATTAAATCCTCACCATATAGTTCTTTATCAGCCTTTTTTGCCGATGGCAGATTTTTAAACTTAATTGTTTCTATGGCATCAAAAAGAGCAACATCCTTATTTAAAGCCATTTGATAACAGCCATATATGGAATCTTTATCATTATTGCCAACTTCTTTATATATATCCGGGCAGTATATATCGCTGCAAATATTGCAAGTTTCCTCAGCAACAATATATGCATCAACAAAATCTTCAAAAATGTTGTTATAAAAGCTGTTATAAACTTCCTTGTATATTTCCGCCTCGCTTATGTTATAGTTTGCAGTATTGTCATCATTTAAGCCTGTTTTTGCCCTAAGCCAATCAAGGGGATAAGGCAAGCTCATCATTGTTGTATAAAGCTCACGAAGCATTTCCATTATTTGATTTTCGTTATAACAGGCAATAAGGCTTTCCATCTCTAAAGTGGGATTATCATAGCAAAAATCCAATGTATCCTCTAATGCGGCATCATATAGTTTATCCCTCAATGAAGTAGGGCAAACCCTGACGCGAGGGTCCACATCAACCACTTGAAACTGGCTGCGTACAAGGCTGCCGCAAAAGCTGTGGAGTGTTTCTATATGAGCAAAGGCAACATTATCAAGCTGTTTTTGCAAGCTTGAATCCTCAAGGGCAAGGTCAAAAAGCTGTTTGGATATACGCTCCTTAAGCTCCGACGCGGCGGCATGGGTAAAAGTCAATATAAGCATGCGCCTAATATCTATTTTATCCTCCACAAGCATACGCATAATTCTTTGCACTAAAACGGATGTTTTACCCGCTCCTGCAGCAGCACTTACAAGCAATGTATGGGAATTATCTGTAATAGCATCAAGCTGTTGCGGTGTATATTTTGCCAAAATATTGCCCCCTTTTATTTACATAGATATATTATAATACATATTAACACAATTTTCATTCAAATAAAAAACCTTGAATCAACAAGGCTTTTTATATATTTTAAATTATCACTTTTACAAAAAACACAGTGCAATACACTGTGTCTGAATATTAGTTTTTATCGCCATAGGCTAATGTTTCTTTAGCTACTAAGCCTACTACTCCATATTTTTCACGGAGTTTGGGTTTTTCTATTTTACCGGTGGGGTTGCGGGGAACCTTATCAAATATTACCTGGCGTGGGCGTTTATACTTGGGCAATTCCAAACAGAATTCGTTAAACTCTTCCTCGCTCATGGTTTCGCCATCCTTAAGCTCAACTATGGCTGTGGCAATTTCGCCAACCCGTTTATCAGGTGTGCCTATAACGGCGGAATCCTTTATTTTAGAGTTTTTACGAAGAAAATCCTCTATTTGAACGGGATAAATATTTTCACCGCCGGATATTATAACGTCCTTCTTTCTATCAACAAGGAAAATAAAGTCATCTTCATCTTTAATGGCCATGTCGCCGGTGTATAGCCAGCCATTGCGAAGCACTTCATTTGTTGCCTCTTCATTTTTATAATAGCAGGTCATAAGCCCCGGCCCTTTTACAATAAGCTCGCCGGCCTCATTTACGCCAACTTCATTATCCTTTTCATCAACTATTTTGGCCTCCCAGTTATAGCCGGGCTTGCCTATAGCACCAACCTTATGAATGTTTTCTATGCCAAGGTGCACACAACCTGGCCCAATAGACTCGGAGAGGCCATAGTTGGTATCATAATCATGATTTGGGAAATATTGTTTCCAACGCTGTATCAAGCTTGGTGGAACGGGTTGTGCCCCTATATGCATAAGCCTCCAACGGGAAAGGTCATAATCTTCCAATTTAACTTCTCCACTTTCAATGGCATCAAGTATATCCTGTGCCCATGGTACAAGCAGCCAAACTATTGAAACCTTTTCATCGGAAACGGTTCTAAGAACCCACTCAGGACTTACACCCCTGAGCAATATAGCCTTGCTTCCACTTAAAAGGGAGCCGAACCAGTGCATTTTTGCCCCTGTATGATAAAGGGGAGGGATACAAAGAAACACATCATCACGCTTTTGCATATGATGCTTTTGCTCTGTAATACAGGCGGAAACAAGGGAAGTATGTTTATGCAATATAGCCTTTGGAAAACCTGTTGTACCGGATGAAAAATATATTGCCGCATAATCCTCTTCATCAATTTCAACAGGGGGTGTCGTTGATGAACAAAAACAAATATAATCCTCAAGGGGTTCTGCAAAGCGGGGTAGATCGTTACCTTCATAAAAAATAGTATTAACAAAGCCTAATTTTGAATGAATCTGCTCTATACGGCCAATAAATTCCGGACCCATTACAAGGCAGCTTGCATCAGCCAATTTTAAGCAATATAAAATTTCCTCGGATGTATATCTATAGTTCATTGGTACAACAATGCAGCCTGCCTTAAGTATTCCAAAATAAATCGGCAACCATTCCAGGCAGTTCATAAGCAAAATTGCAACCTTATCGCCCTTTTTAAAGCCCCTTGTTTTTAGCAAGTTGGCAAACTTACAAGCCTTTACATCAAATTCTTTCCAGCTCATTTCCCGGCGATATTTACCACCGGTTGCTGCCTCAATAAGGTTATACTCACGCCAAGTTACGGATTTTGAAGGTTGTAATGCAGGGTTAACCTCCACTAAAGCAATTTCATCAGGCAAAATTCTTGCATTTTTTTCTAAAAAATCTGTAATAATCATAAATAATCTCCAAACTTAAGAATATTAATATTATACTCTTATTTTAATAAAATGCAAGAATGGCCTATTTTAAACATAAGCTTACAGGCTTGTTTAAAAAATTAAAAAAATTTAGACAAAAAATAAACAAAGTTTTTAAGAGCCTGTATTGCCTTTAAAACAAGCAAATAAAAACGCCTTTCGGCGTTTTATCATTTTATAAAATTAAGTTCCTTTGAAATCCTTGCAAGTTCTTCATCCTTGCGTTTGTTGAATTCAATTTTGTTTTGTTCAAACAGGTTGTTGCCTTCAGTATCTATGGATACTACCAATGGCCCTAAATCCTCAACATCGCTTATCCATAATGCTTCCGGCATACCGGCATCCTTCCATTGTACATCAACAATTCTTTTAAACTTTATTGCTGCATGTACTGCATTACCGGCAGGCAATACCAAGTGAAGAGCTTTAAATTGTTTGCATGCTTCCTCAGTATTTTTACCCATGCCACCCTTGCCTATAATAAGTCTAACGCCTGTTTTTTCAACAAAGGGTTTTTCAAATTTTTCCATACGACTGCTTGTGGTTGGCCCTATAGAAACCATCATATAGCTTCCATCTTCATTTTGTTTTGTAATGGGTCCTGCATGAAAAACTGCACAATCCTTTATATCTGTAGGCAACTCTTGACCCAACTCTACAACCCTACGATGTGTAATATCCCTGCCTGTTACTACCCTACCTGTTAGATAAACCACATCACCAATGCGTATATCCTTTATATCGTCTGCTGATACGGGAGTTGTTAATTTCCATGTTTTCATAGCTTTGCTCCTTTATGTGATTTTATAGTGTAGTTTAAATCCTTATCAAAGTGAATTAATCCGCGCCTATGACTCCAACAACCAACGTTTACTGCTACACCTATTGCTGAGGGATGCCTTGCCGTGTTAACAATGTTTACACCCAAAACAGATTTTTTACCACCAAAGCCTTGAGGCCCTAAGCCTATGTTATTAATAGCCTCCTCTAAAAGCACTTCCATTTTATGAGCATTTGCATTAGGATTAACTGCATTAACATCCTTCATTAAGGCTTTTTTAGAGTTTAATGCTGCAGTTTCTACAGATGTGCCTATGCCTACACCTACAAGTAAGGGAGGGCATGCATTTAAGCCATAGCTTGTCATTGCATCAAGTATAAACTCCGCTGCGCCTTCATAGCCTTCCCCGGGCATTAATACTTTTGCCCTGCCCGGCAATGAGCAGCCGCCACCGGCCATATAAGTATAAATATCAACATCATCTTTGCCTTCAACAATTTCCCAAAATATTGACGGTGTTCCATTGCCAACATTTAAACCAGTGTTGTATTCGTCAAAGCTTTCAACGCTGTTATGCCTTAGGGGCATTTCTTTTGTGGCTTTAATTACTGCTTCTTTAAGTAATGCAGGCAATTTACCAATTAATGGAAAGTTTTCGCCGCAGCTGATAAAAAATTGTATAACACCTGTATCTTGACAGCTTGCTCGGTTTAATTCCACAGCTAATTTTTGGTTTTCAAACATGGTATCATAAACCATGCTTTGCAGTTCACCTTTTTCTTCTTTACGAAGTTCTTCCAATTTTGCAGTAACATCGTCGGGCAAAACTTTGCCTACAAAACTAACGAAGTCCGCCATTACATCAATTAATTTTTGTGAATTGTCTTTCATATTGTTCTCCTTTACATCATTATGGGTAGAATGGGAAGAATATTGGTAGTAGTATGCAAGATATTACTATTGCAATTATTATCATGGGCAAGCCGGCTTTAACATAGTCGTTAAATTTATAGTTTCCAATTTTGTAAACCATTGTGTTGGCAGGCATGCCTATAGGTGTTGCATAAGCTAAGGAACCACCTATAACTGTTGCCATTAGTACAGCCCTTGGGTCTGCACCTAAGGTTTGGGATATGCTTAAGCTTATAGGTACTAATAATGCTGTTGTAGCAGTATTTGACATGAAGTTGGTCATAACACCGGATATCAACAGTATTGCAACTAACAAGGCAAAGGGCGAGGGGGTTGTACCTAATGCACCAATAATGGTATTTGCAATGGATTCACCGGCACCTGTAACTTGTAACGCTTTTGCCAAAGATAGTGAGCCAACAAAAAGTAAAATTGTGCTCATGTCTATGGATTTCATAGCATCTTTTTCTGATATGGTTTTTGTAACTATAAGTACTAAAGCACCAACCCAGGCAGTAACATGCAATTTAATACCAATTTGTTTTTCAAATATCATGGCTAATATTGTAAGAACCAATACTACTAAGGAAAAAATACTTTTCCATCTGGGAACTGAATCATAATCTACAGTTTTATTATATATTGAGTCACTTATATCTGCATCTTTATTTTCCGGAAGAAGCCTATAGCCTATAAAAGCATAAAATAAAATTCCTGCAATTAATATAGGTAAACCTACTAAACCATACTCAAAAAATCCAAACCTTTGCCCTACGGTTTCTAAACCGCTTTGGGCGATCATATTACCCGGTGCACCTATTAAGCTTAGGTTTCCACCCATTGCCGCAGCAATTACCAAAGGAATAAAAAATTTACTGCGTGCAAAACCTGATTTTGCAGCTATACCTATAACAACAGGTATAAGAACTGCTGCTGTACCTGTGTTTGATAAAAAACCGGACATCAAACCTGTTATTGACATTATAGCAACAATAAGTTGACGCTCCCTTTTAGCAAACTTGGTAACCATACCGCCAATTTGTTGTGCCATACCGGTTTCAAAAAAGGCGGCGCCGATAATAAACATTGCCATAAACAACAACACGTTACTGTCAACAAAACCTGCAAAAGCTTCCGCAGGTGTTAGCACACCGGTAACTGTTAAGCCAATAGCTACTATCATTGCTGTTACAGAAAGCGGAATTTTTTCTAAAACAAACATGATTATTGCAAAGGCCAAAAATAAAAGGGTGATTATTTGTGGATTCATATTTTTACCTCCAATATAATATATTTTAATTATATTATATTTGTATAAAATATGATATTCTATCCATATTTTTAGCATTTTATTTTTTAAGTTTTGTGATATAAAGCAGTAAAAAATACGCTTTATATAAATAATCACCTAAATATTTGACCAAAATATATAGCTTTTTAGCTTGTTTTTAATAAAAGAATTTTTTATTATATATACATAATCACCCTTTAGGTAAAATATTTATATTATAAATTTTCTAAGTTTATTAATTCATTTTTTATATTATCTGCAAAAGCCTGTAATGCATTAAGTTTTTGTTTTATGTTGTTACAATAATATTGTGAATTAATGGAATCTTTATTTATATCTTTATTATACTCTAAAATTTTTTGTTTGATTAGCTTGGAATTGCTATCCAAATATGTCCTTTTAAAAACTCTGTCAATCTCTTTATGTTCGGCGCTTAAGCTATTTTTATAGCTTGAAGGGCTTTTTGAAAAATGACTTTTAAAATAATAGTTAAAGGATTTTACATCGGCAAAACCATTTTTATAAGCCACATCCGCTATAGATAAGTTTGTTTCCCTTAGGTCTATGATAGCCTCCCTAAGCCTAATACGTGTAAGATATTCATAAAAGCTTACACCGGAATGTTTTTTAAAAAGTTGTGATACATAGTTGGTATTATAACCGCCAATACGACCAAGTTCTTCAAGGCTTATATTGTTCATATAGTTTTTATCTATATATTTGCTCATTTTTTTAATAGGGTTTTCGGTTTTCCCTCTAAAGGCTTTAAAATTGTTTTCTAAAACAAAAGTTTCCAAATTAAAAAGTGGACTTATGGCACTTAGTAAATTTAAAACAACTTGTAAATCTTTATTTTTATCATCAACAGCAATTAATTCCATTAAATTAGCAGCACATTGACGTATAGCAATTGCTTCAGCAGAATACCTATTGTCATCAGATGGAACAAAATTTAGATAAATATTATTCTTTAATTTACATATTGCTTTGAATAAATCCAAATCAAAATGCACAACAAAAGCGACACATTCTTTGCTAATGGCAAAAGTTGTATGCCCTTCTCCCGGATTTATTATTATAATATCATCCTCATACATGGCATAGCTTTTACCACCGCTTGTAAGTTCTAAATTTCCCTTTAAAACTATTAACAGCTCCACCTGATTATGCCAATTATAATGATAAGAGCCTATGTTGTATGCATAATACTCAATATTAAAAATATCTAATTTTGTTTTTGTACTATAATATAGTTCCACAACATCACCTGCCTTTATAACATTTTAGCATATTAAAAGCATATTTTTATATTATATTTTTTATTAAACTAAAAAAGAACCTTAATTAGGTTCTTTTACAGTAAATAATAATGTTGTGCCTACCCGCAATTCTCTAATTTTATCGGACATTAATTTTACTTCATATAGGCCCTTATCATCCGGTATAAAGGCTATGGAGTCTATAATGCATTCTACATTCTCAATTTTCAAGCTTTCTATATTTGCTGTAAGTATATCCCCTACTTTTATGCGGCTTATTTCAAGCTCATTAAGGTTGGCGGAAACATACATTTCTTCGCTGGCAATATAGTTTGCAATGCCTGAATTAACTTCGGCCGTATCGTTAACCTTTTTATCAAACTTTGTAATTACACCGTCTTGAGGCATTTTAACTATGGGATCCTGACCGTCATAGGAGCTTTTTGTATATATAAACAATGGATCTCCTGCTTTAACCTTATCGCCACGTTTGCACAGCATTTTAATCAGTGTGCCCTCCGCATTTACAGCAACGGGGTCCGTTCTTGCTATTGTGCCGCTGCCAAGGCGCATTTTTGCATCAAATGTGCTGCTGCGGAATATGAACACCCTGCTATCATAGCGCATATCCCCTTCAGTAATTTTTACGGTATAGCCATCCTTATCCCTTGCAACAATTATACCTTTGCCTGTTTGAGTTACGTCGCTGCGGTTTTGTATGTATACGGTTTCGCCTAACTGGGCAACCCTATACTCATAGGGGCGACTGCTATGCAAATATGTACATTTTATTGTGCCGTTGTCTTTTGCATCTATGTATATGCTTGCCTTAAGCAACTCTTTAATTATGTCAAGGTTGTCCCCCGTTTTAGCTAAAATAACACCTATTGTTCCATCAACAGGAGAATAGCATATATCACCCTCTACTTCAAAAATTGGAGTATCTTTTTTTATAAGCTCATTCTCTTTTACAAATATGTTTTTTATTGAGCCTGAGAAGGGTACTTGAAGGGAAATTTCTTTACCTGCCCTTACTTTGCCCTCAAACATCCACTCATAATCCTCCATTAAAGCAACAGGCATAACGAGCATTAATGCAATTAAAAGTGCAAGTATTTTTTTAATCATAAGCTTTGTTCCCCTTTCGGTTAAAAATAATTGTGCTGAAACTAAATATCGATAGCGTGCTTAATATATTAATTATACGCTGAAAACTGTTTAACATTACAACTTGCGGTGTTCTTAATACAACAAGTTTTGAGGCTGTATTTACATTGTTGATATATGTTTTTTTAATCATATCAAAATCCACAAGAATTTCCGGTACCCATTCGGGAAACTGCAACAGAGCCTCTACAATAAAATACATTAGAAAGCCGTATGAGGCGGCAATTACACCAAAGCCACATATAAAGGATAACACATGGCCTGTAATTTGCAAGGGTATTTGACTTGGATATTTTTCAACAAGCAATGCTTTTATCTTTTTAAAATTAAGACTTAGCCATTTTTTAAAAATTCTTAAAACATAGGTTGTTGTAATTAAGCCATATAAAAATATAACAAATTTTACAATAAGCGTTGCCCTTTGTTTTTCCTTAGGCAAGTTCCAAACATTTTGAGTAAATTTTGTATTAAACTCTGTAACATCAAAAAAATTTGGGTTGCATGTATAAATAAGCAAATCCGCCTTTGTTTTTGCTTTAACCGCTGTTACAAAGGGTATATATACATTCTTTGTAAAATTTTCCTGAGCCGCAGAATCAATAATACCAACAACTTTATATTTTTCCTGATTAATTAAAATTTCTTTACCTAAGGCGGATTCACTGCCTGAAACAACTAATGCAATTTGCTTATCAATAATTGCAACATTAGCCTCTTCTCCCCTATAAAAATAGCGACCCTCTATTAATTTTGCGTGGTAACTATCAAAATAATCGTGGCTAACTGCATGCAGCTCGGCGCCGGTGCTGGCCTTAGCTAAGCTAACGGCAGCATTTTGTATTGTAAGCTCGCCGGTATACTTAACTTCAAGGTCAATTTCCTCCACATTGGGGTTTTGCTCAATATATTGATAAACCCCCGGTATATTGGCAACTTGAACCCAAAAATATGCAATTAAACCAAGGCAAAGCACAAGTAATATTGCCCAAACTTTTTTCATTACTTATTCTCCATTATTCTGGCTTTTTCACTTATTGCCCTATCCTCACGGTCTATTACCTGGCTCATAATTTCCTCAGAAATTGCAACTTGATCATCATTTTTGCCAAGCACTGTAACATTTAATTTCTCGCAAACATAATAGCTGCTCATAATTCCGCCATCAGTCCATTTGGCTATGTAAACAAAGGTTTCATCACCATTTTGACGCAGGGCTGATGCAGGTATTAGTGTGCTTGCTTGTGTCGCACGTTTTGTAAGGGTAAGCTGAATTTTTTCCAAATTCATCATAGCTTTAAGGCCGCTGTTAGCATCTATAAGTTCTTGAGTGAGTTCAAAATCTGCATAGCGTTGACCTTCTTTGTCTTTGCCTGTGCCCTTTAAACCTACGGAATAACTGCCCCAATCGCTTTTTACCTTGGCCTTTGAGCCATCACTGGGCAATTCATCAAGCTCTTGCACAAAAGCGCGCAAAACGGGTGGATTTTTCGCAGGGCTAAGCTTATAAAGTGCCTTTGAGCCGTTATAATCCTCGCCTGCTTTAATCTCTAAGGAGGTAATTATGCCATCTTCCTCTGCCTTAATTTCGCTAAGTTGTAAAACGGCATAGTCCAAATCGGTAATTTCTTTTTCCTTAATATCCATTTGTTTTAATAACTCATCACGCTTTTTAACGTATTCAAAGCCTTCATCGTTTGTACTTGAGCCATACCTGTTTAATTGTTTATATAAACTGTTTGCCTTATCAAATTCCTTTTGTTGCGCCTCCCATGCCTTGGGATTTGCTTCCACCCCTTCTATTCTTGCACGGGTATTCTCGGCTGTTTTGGCCTTAATAAGGGCGTCATTAGTTTCCAAAAGTTTATTGTAAGCATCATTTTTTTGTGTTGATGTGGGATATTTAGCATTTTTTGCATCCAAATCAAGCAATTCCGCCGTTATTTTAATAAGATCGTCGCTAAGGTCACTTTTTCTTTTTTCTGAATCATTTATATAGGCATCAAAAATAACATCGCCTTTTTCTACTTTATTGCCCACGCCAAAATATATGGCATTTATAACAATTGGATATTTTTGTGCAAGGTTAATAATTACCTCCCTCTCCTCAGGGTAAAAAACCTTGCCCTCTAATACGCTATTGGTAACCATTCTACCACGATCGGGATAAGTAAACCTTGCCTTTGCCGTTGTTACTGTTTGAACCGTTCTACCAAAAAACAAACAAACACCTACAACTACTAATAAAATTATAAGGCCACGTACAGCAAATTTTTTCATTATATAAAATACCTCATTTCATTTCGGACAACTGCAAGCCTTCTGTAATATCCTTTTGGAAAAAGAAAAATACAAACAGTGCCGGTAGAATGTATAATACTGCGCCTGCAAAAGCTATTTCCGCATTTTTATCGCCTATTACGTTAAACATAACGGATAGAGGCATAAGGTCTTGCCTGTTGGATAAAAATGCAAGGGGTTGTTCCGCCATATTCCAAATATCCGCAAAGGATAGGGATACTGCCGCACCAATTATAGGTTTTGATACGGGCAATGCCACATAAAAGAATGTACCGAAGGCACCACGCCCATCCAAGGCTGCCGCCTCCAAAAGCTCTGTGGGAATATTCAACATATATTGTCTTAGCAAAAATATATAGAATGGCGAAAAACTTGCCGGCAATATTATTGCCCATATGCTGTTGAGCAAGCCCAACTTTTGCAATGTTAGTATATTAGGTGACATTGTTACCTGGAACGGTAAAACCATAAGCACAATTATCATAAAAAACAATACGTTTTTGCCTTTAAACCTCAACTTTGCAAGGGCAAAGGATAATGCCGGAATTACTAAGGCTTGGCCTAATAAAATTAAACTAACATATATTACTGAATTGGTAAACAGCTTTAGTATGGCCGGGTCACCTATAAAAATTTTATAATGTTGGTTTAGTGAAAACCTGCTTGGAGTAAAATTGGATACTATCCATTTTGTATTATCAAAATTGTTGCGACTTTTTAATATGCCTGTAATTTCATCGGGATGAAAAAAGGAATATGAAAATGTTCTGACTAATGGAAAAAGTGTTATTACAACAATTGAAGCTACAAATATGTAAACAAATATTTGGGATAATTTAAAACGCTTTTTCATATAATTACCCCCTAACCTAAGGCACTTGCATTGCGTTTTTGCATTAAATAAAGCAACGCAAACACCGCAATAACCACTGCCGCAAATATGTAAGCACCCGCCATAACATTGGAATAATTTAGCTTTTGGAACATGTTATTCATGTAGTTTTGGAAGGTGTAAATACTCTCATCCGGATAAGGGCCGCCTATATAATAGGCCTCCCTAAATATTTTAAAGCTGTTTATACAGGCAAACACCATTACTAAAAATGATGATGGCGCAATAAGGGGCAATGTGATTTTAGTTTCACGCTTTACAAAGGATATGCCCTCAAGGTCGGCATACTCATAAAGGGATTGGGGTATTGCCTGCATTGCCGCTGAAAAAACTATTGCACAAAAGCCTATGTTTTTCCAAAGATACAGCAAAATTACAGGAACCCTGAGCATGCTGCCGCTTAGCCATAAAACCCTTTCAATGCCCAATATACCTAATATACGGTTTAGCATACCGCCCCAGTCAAACAACAATAAAAAATATAGCAATATTGCACTTGACGGCATAATATAGGGCACAATAAGGGTACCCGTTACAAAGCTTATTTTTTGTTTTGTGCGCTGTAAAACCACCGCAATAAGATAGGCTATAAGCCAACAAATAGGCGCACCTATTGCTGTTAACAACAAGGAGTTTTTTAAGCCGAGTACAAACATGGGATTTTGAATTATTTTAGTATAGTTTTCAAAACCTATAAAAACGCTTTTTGCGGTATCGCTCATAAGGCTTAAATAAAAACCCCATACAAAGGGTACTGCATAAAATGTAAGTAGGCCTATAAGGCCCGGTAATATAAAACCTAAAGTAGCGCGTTTACTATAACGCAATTTGAAAAACCTCCAATAACAGCAATTTTGCTGTAGGCCTGCCAAGCATAATACTTGGCAGGCTTATAAGTTTAGTTTTCTTGATTAATTTCCTTCAAGGGTCATCATTTTAA